>NZ_JAJJIB010000003.1:0-232175 GCF_020905435.1 Microbacterium sp. F2E
GTGCCGGGCAGCGCGGGGATGTCGGATCTGATCGCAACGCTGCCGACGGTGATCGCCGATGGGATCCTCGACCGGCTCACCCAGCAGGCGCAGACCGTGATCGACTCCCGCGAGCCGGGCGACGCGGGCAGTGCGTTCGGCGCAAATGGTACGGGTGACGCGTCCGGTGCGGGTGACTCCGAGCCTGATCGGCGTCGGATCGATCAGGTCCGCGCGGACGTGTTCTCCGATCTGCTGCTTGCCGGGGCGCCGGCACTCGATCCCACTGCCACCGGTGACGGTCAAGGCTCGCTGGGTGCGATTCGTGCGCAGGTGCAGGTGATCGTCCCCGCTCTCACTCTCCTCGGTGTCGATGACGGTCCCGCGGACCTCGTCGGCCGTTCCCCGATCGATGCGGACACCGCCCGTTGCCTCGCGGGGAACACGCATTCGTGGGCTCGGGTTCTGACCGACCCGGTGGAGGGGACGGTGCTCGCGGTGGACCGGTATCGGACGCCGTGGCCGCAACGCCGGTTCCTGCGGGCGCGGGATCAGCATTGCCGGTTCCCCGGGTGTCGGCGTGCGGCGATCCGGTGCGAGATCGACCACACCATCGACGCCGCCAAGGGCGGACCCACCGCGCTGTGGAACCTCGCTCACTTGTGTCAGCGGCATCATTCGATGAAGCAGTTCACCCGCTGGAAGGTCAGACAACTCCCCGGCGGGGTCCTCGAATGGACTTCACCCACCGGACGGATCTACCGCGAAGACGCACCCGCACCACCGGTCGCGTTCACCCCGGCATCCATCGGCACCACCGCGGTCGACGAACCACCACCGTTCTGACACTTCGCTCGCTTCTCGGGTCGACTCGACTGACGGGCGAGCCCGGAGTGCAGCCGCGCCGAGTAGCGAGCGTTTGTCGATCTGACCCGAGGAGCGAGCCGAGGAGTTCAGGCGAGCCCGACGTTAGGGTTGGGCCGTGAGCAGCTACCCGCCCTGCCAGTTGATCGTCAACGAGCCGTGCGCCGCGGAGCATCACCGCGCGCGCACTCGGAACGCGAAGGGCATCGCCTCCCGCGCGCACGGCCGGAAGGCGCGGGCGTGAGCGACGGCCCGGTCGTGCGGCGCGTGCGCGTGCAGGAGTGGCGCGAGATCCGCGCACTTCGCCTCCAGGCACTCGCAGATCCCGTCGCGGAGATCGCGTTCCTGACGACCCTCGAGCAGGAGCGAGCCCGCACGGACGCGTTCTGGCAGGAGCGCGCCGCAGGCTCGGCGATCGGCGAGAACGCCGCGCAGTTCGTCGCGATTGCCGGGTCCGACTGGGTTGGCACGGCGGCCGTGCTGCTGCGCGAAGACGGCGATGCGGAGCCCGGCCGCCACGCGGAGAGCGCGGGTGAAATGCCCTCCGTGTGCGCCGGACGGGCCGACGTCGTTGCGGTCTACGTCGATCCTCGGCACCGCGGCGTGGGCATCCTCGATTCACTCTTCGAAGCCGCGGCGGAGTTCGCAGCGCTGCGCGGTGCATCGGCGCTCACCCTCGACGTCCACCCCGAGAACGAGCGCGCGCAACGCGCGTACCGACGCCTTGGCTTCGCGCCGACCGGCGTCACGGTCCCGAGCGCGATCGGACGCCACATCGAGATGCGCCGCGCGCTCGACGCTAGGGTGGGCGCGTGAGCACTCCGCGCCGCCTCCTGCTCGTCAACGGGCCGAACCTGAACCTCCTCGGCATCCGCGAACCCGAGATCTACGGCCACGAGACGCTCGCCGACGTCGAGCGGATCGTCACGGATGCCGCCGCCGCGCGCGGGGTCGAGGTCACCGCCGTACAGAGCAACCACGAGGGCGTGCTCCTCGACGCGATCCACGACGCCCGCACCACGTGCGCGGGCATCGTCATCAACCCCGGCGGCCTCACCCACACCTCGGTAGTGCTCCGCGACGCACTGGCCGGCGTCGCGCTGCCGGTCGCCGAAGTGCACATCTCCAACGTCGCCGAGCGCGAGAAGTTCCGTCACCACTCCTACGTCGCCGACGTCGCGGTCGTGCACGTCACCGGCGAGGGCGTCGCCGGCTACGCCCGCGCGACCACCCTCCTCCTCGACGTCATCTCGGGCAGCGCCGAGGGCTGATCGCTCAGAGCCCCACCCCGCCCGCCGCCCCGGCAACGCCGCGCCGCACCCCCGAAGCGCGCGCCATCGCCCTGCGCGTCGCACCGACCCGAGCCATGCGCAAGGGAGTCACGGCCGCGCGCGGCGCGCGAGTACCGTCGCCGCCATGCGCACTCGTCATTCCTCCGTCTCCGCACCCTTCGCCGCCCTGGCGGCCCTCGTCGTCACCCTGACCCTCGCCGCCTGCGCCTCCGGCACCGACACCCCCGCCGCTTCGTCGAGCGCGCCGCCCGCATCGTCGGCGTCCGCCTCGCCGACGCACTCCGCCACGGCGTCGCCGACGCCCACCGAGATTCGCCACGCAGAACCCGCCATACGTCGCCACCTGGTACCGCGAATCCGATCTCAGCGCCGCCGTGATGCCCTGACCGCGAGGCACCCAGAACGGACTGAATGCGCTCAATAATGAGTACAATCATTATGTGAGCGCATCGACTTCCCGGCGCGAGCGCAACATGGCCGACAAGAGTCGGCGCATCCTGAGCGCGGCGGCCGACCTGTTCGACGAGCACGGCTACGCCGGCGTCACCACTCAGCAGATCGCCGAGCGCGCCGACGTCGCCGCCGGCACGGTGTTCCGCTACGCCGACAGCAAGGCCGAACTGCTGCTCGCCGTGTTCAACGAGCGCATCGCGGCCGCCGTCGACGAGGGCGCGCGGACCGCGGCATCCTGCACCGACCCCGTCGACGCGGTCACAGCCTTCCTGGAGCCGCTCCTGCAGTCGGCCGCTCGCACACCGGTTGACACGGCGATCTACCAGCGCGAGCTCATGTTCGGCGACCGGGGCGCGAGCGGCATCGGCCGCTATCGCCGCGAGGGCCTGTGCGTCATCGACGACCTCGAGGCGCGCATCGCCGAGGCCATCGAGCCGTACGCTGCCGGCGTCCCCGCTCGCGTCGCCGCGCGCTCGATCTTCGCAGCGACGCATATCTTCCTCGTCCAGCCGAGCCTCGGGCTCGGCCACGACGCCGCCGGACTGCGCGCGCAGATCGCGCAGATCATCGCCGGCGCGCGGACCGAGGCCCACACGCACGCGGCCACCCCGCCGCGACGGCACGAAAGTGCACACGAAGGCGGTACACCGCCAGAAGGAGAAGACCATGAGTGACATCACCACCGTCGCCGTGCTCGGCACGGGCGTTCTCGGCTCGCAGATCGCGTTCCAGACCGCCTACCACGGCTTCCCGGTGATCGCGTACGACATCGACGACGCGGCGCTCGACGCGGCGAAGGAGCGGTTCTCGCGGCTCGTCGCGACCTACCGGGTCGAGGTGCCGGGCGGGGCCCGCGGCCGCGCGGACGAGGCGCTGGCCCGCATCACCACCACCTCCGATCTCGCCGAGGCCGCGCAGGCCGACCTCGTCATCGAGGCGATCCCGGAGATCGCCGACCTCAAGCGCTCGACCTACGAGAAGCTCGGAAAGCTCGCCCCCGAGCACACGATCTTCGCGACCAACTCGTCCACGCTCCTGCCGAGCGACCTGGCGGCCTCGACCGGCCGGCCCGACCGCTTCCTGGCGCTGCACTTCGCCAACCGGGTGTGGAAGTTCAACACCGCCGAGATCATGGGGACCCCGGAGACCTCGCCCGAGGTGTTCGACCAGGTCGTCCGCTTCGCCGGTGACATCGGCATGGTACCGATCCCGATCCACAAGGAGAAGGCCGGCTACGTGCTCAACACCCTGCTCGTGCCGCTGCTGAACGCGGCGATGGGGCTCGCCGCCGGCGGCTACGCCGAGGTCGAGGACATCGACTGGACGTGGCGCATCGCGACCGGAGCGCCGCTCGGACCGTTCCAGATCCTCGACGTCATCGGACTGAACACCCCGTACAACATCCTGACCCACGGCCCGGAGGGTGATCTCGAGATCGCCGCCTGGCTCAAGGAGAACTACATCGACAAGGGCAAGATGGGCGTCGCCACCGGCGAGGGCTTCTACTCCTACGCCTGATCGGAGCGCGGTGCAGCGGGTGGGCTAAGATCTACTGTCGGCCGCCTGCCCGCGTGCACGCCGCGTCCTCGAACCTCACGAACGGAACTCCACACTCATGGCATCCACCGCAGACATCCGCAACGGCGTCGTCCTCTCCATCGACGGGCAGCTCTGGAGCGTCGTGGAGTTCCAGCACGTCAAGCCCGGCAAGGGCGGCGCGTTCGTGCGCACCAAGCTGAAGAACGTGCTCACCGGCAAGGTCGTCGACCGCACGTTCAACGCCGGCGCGAAGGTCGAGATCGAGAACGTCGACCGCCGCGACTTCACCTACCTGTACAACGACGGCGACAGCTTCGTGTTCATGGACGTCGACAACTACGACCAGCTCTCGGTGGGCGCGGCGACCGTCGGCGACGCCGCGAACTTCCTGCTCGAGAACCAGCAGGTGCAGATCGCGCTCAACAACGAGAACCCGCTCTACGTCGAGATGCCCGCCTCGGTCGTGCTCGAGATCACCTACACCGAGCCGGGCCTGCAGGGCGACCGCTCGTCGGCGGGCACGAAGCCGGCGACCGTCGAGACCGGTTACGAGATCCAGGTGCCGCTCTTCGTCGAGCAGGGCACGAAGGTCAAGGTCGACACCCGTACGGGCGACTACCTCGGCCGCGTCAACTGATCCGCGGCGCGATCGCCCATGAGTGCCCGTTCCAAGGCGCGCAAACGCGCCCTCGACATCCTCTACCAGTCGGACGTGCGCGGTGACGACCTCGCGGTGACACTCGCCGCCGAGGCGAAACGCGCCGCCGCCGAGCCCGCGCGCGAAGCCTCGTGGCTGTACGCGCGCGAGATCGTCGACGGCGTCATCGACGCGCGCGACGAGATCGACGAGCAGATCGTCACGAACGCCCGCGACTGGAAGCTCGAGCGCATGCCCGCCGTCGACCGCGCGATCCTGCGGATCGGCGTGTGGGAGCTGCTGCACAACGACGAGGTGCCCACCGCGGTCGCGATCGACGAGGCGGTCGAACTCGCCAAGGAGTTCTCCACCGACGACTCGGGCTCGTTCGTGCACGGCGTGCTCGCCCGCATCGCCCGCGCCGGCTGAGCTGGACACCGCTCGGCGACACCCCGCGGCGTCCGCCGGCGCAGCGAGGGCGTCAGCTCGTGCGCCCGTCGGGTGCGCGTCTCGCGTGTGCCGTGAGTCCTGCGTGCCCCGCGTGTCCCGCGTGCCGCGTCTGTCGGAGGGGCGAGGCAGGATGGATGCCATGACCGCGCCCCTCGTGCCCGACGCCGCCGTGCGCGCTGCGGCCTTCGGGTATGCGTACGAACGCGGCGTCGCGTACGCGCGGGACGGTGCGGTGCGCCGGGTCGTGTGGGATGCCCCGCGTCGCACGATCTCGGGGCTCGTCGCCGGGTCGGGGCGCGAGCTCTACCGCACCTCGATCTCCCTCGTCACCGAGGGCGCGGTGCGTGTCGCGGCGAGCCGCTGCTCGTGCCCGATGCAGAGCGAGTGCAAGCACGTCATCGCGACGCTCCTGCGCAGCAACGCCGAAACCGTCGGAGCGGTCCACCTCGCCGCCGCCGCGCCCGTTCCGCCGCAGGTCGCCTCCTCCGCGGAGCCCGCCCTCGCCGTCCAGCCGGCCCTCCCACTCGGCGCCGCCCCGGACCGTGGTGCCCCGACGTGGCGGTCCGTGCTCCTGCCGCCCGCGCGCCAGGACGCCCTCGACCTCGCCCTCGGTGTCGAACTTCGCCTTCGCGAATCGGCCGCGGTCGCGCACTGGGGTCCCCGTCGCATGCGGCCCGCGACCGTCGCCGACCTGCAGGACGAGCGCGCCGAGCTGAGCGTGGGGCTCCGCCCGCTGACCCGCAGCCGCACGACCGGCGCCTGGGTGCGCGCGGAGGTGTCCTGGGATCTCCTCCGCCGCGATGCCGGACGATTCCGCGCCGCCCAGCGCCGCTGGCTCATCGAGCTCTACGGCATCGCCCACGACGCGCGGCTGCTGACCGGGCTCCGCGACGACTCCGACTGGCTGAGCCTCGACACCGCCACCTCCGGGCTCCTCTGGAGCCACCTGCGCGCGGCGGCGGACGACGGCGTCGCCCTCGTCTCGGCCGCGAAGAAGCAGACGGTGCGGATCGCCGATGCCGCGACCACCGCCGTGCGGGTCACCCCGTCGGCGGAGGGCGGCCTGCGCCTCCGCCCCGAGATCACCGTCGACGGCGAGATCGTCGACCCGGCGGCGGTGCGGCCGGTGGGGGAGACCGGGCTCTACCTCGCCGAGGCCGACGGCACCGGCATCCGTCTCACTCTCGCGCCCGTTGCCCTCGGCGACGGCGTCCGCGCCCTGCTCGATGCGGGCGGCGGCATCGAGGTGCCCGAGGCCGACACCGCCGCGTTCGCCCGGGAGGCCTACCCGCGTCTGCGGCGGAGCGGTCCGGTGCTCCTGCCTCCCGGGCTCGTGCTGCCCGAGCCCGAGCCGACCGTGCTCGTCGCGACCGTCGCATTCGGCGCCCGCGACACCGTCGACTACCGGCTCGAATGGGTGCGCGAGGGCGTCACTCGTGTGCCGTGGGGCGCGCACGTCGAGGGTGACGAGCGCGAGAGCGACCTCCGCGCCGCCGTGCAGCGCGCCTGGGAGGGCGCGCCCGAGCTCTCCTTCGCCGCCGCCGCGTCACTCACCGGACTGGATGCCGCGGAGTTCGTCTCGGGCGTCCTCGTCGCCCTCGAGCAGACCCCCGGCGTGCGCGTCGAGACGCACGGGCGGCGGCGCGAGTACCGCGAGCTCCTCGGCGACCCGCGCATCACGGTGAAGACCGTCGAGACGGATGACCCGGACTGGTTCGACCTCGGGTTCCTCGTCGAGATCGACGGGCGCAGCATCCCGTTCCGGCCCCTGTTCACGGCGCTCGTCCTCCGGCACAAGAAGATGCTGCTCGCCGACGGGTCGTACTTCTCGCTCGCGCACCCCGCGCTCGACCGACTGCGCGATCTGCTCGTCGAGGCGGCAGAGCTCGCCGAGTGGGAGGCCGGCCCGATCATCAGCCGCTACCAGCTGCCGCTCTGGGAAGACTTCGAAGACCTCGCCGACGAGACGGTGCCCGCCGTCGCCTGGCGCACCGCCGCCCGCGAGCTCCGCTCCGCCGGCACGCCGGCCGAGGTGCCGCCGCCCGCGGGTCTTCATGCACAACTGCGCCCCTATCAGCAGGAGGGCCTCGACCGCCTCGCGCTGTGGTGGCGGCACCGCCTCGGCGGCATCCTCGCCGACGACATGGGCCTCGGCAAGACTCTGCAGGTGCTCGCCCTCATCGCCCACGCGCGCGAGGGCGGCGAGCGCCGCCCCGTGCTCGTCGTCGCGCCGACCTCCGTGCTCGGCACCTGGCGCGACGAGGCATCCCGCTTCGCGCCCGGTCTCGCGGTGACCGTCCGTGACACGACCACCGGCAAGGGCGGCCCGATTCCGGGCGACGCCGACGTCGTCGTCACCTCATACACCGTGCTGCGGCTCGACGAGCAGGCGTTCGCCGCGGTCGACTGGGCGATCGTCGTGCTCGACGAGGCGCAGTTCGTGAAGAACCCGCGCACGCGCCTGCACCGTGCGGTGAAAGAGCTCCGGGCGAGCATGGTGCTCGCCGTCACGGGCACGCCGCTGGAGAACTCGCTCACCGAGCTGTGGGCGATCCTCTCGCTCACCTGCCCCGGGCTGTTCGCCTCGCCCCGCCGCTTCCGCGAGGAGTACGTCAAGCCCATCGAGCAGGGCAAGGTGCCCGAGAACGAGGAGGGTGCGCCCTACCGCGAACGGCGCCTCGAGCGACTGCGCACGCGGCTGCGCCCGTTCGTGCTGCGGCGCGGGAAGGAGCTCGTCGCCCCCGACCTGCCCGCCCGGCAGGAGCAGGAGCTGCGCGTCGACCTGACGCCGGCGCACCGCGCGATCTACGACACCGTGCTGCAGCGCGAGCGGCAGAAGGTGCTGCGGCTGCTCACCGACCTCGACAGCAACCGCTTCATCGTCTTCCGCTCGCTGACGCTCCTGCGCATGCTCGCCCTGGCGCCCGCGCTGGTGGATGCCGGTGACCCCGGCATCCCGTCGTCGAAGCTCGAGGCTCTGCGTGAGCGCCTGCGCGAGCTGATCGCGGAGGGGCACCGGGCGCTCGTGTTCAGCCAGTTCACGTCGTACCTCGACCTCGTGCGCGCCGACCTCGACGCCCACGGCATCGGCTACGAGTACCTCGACGGGTCGACGCGCCGCCGCTCGGAGGTGATCGACGCGTTCCGGCAGGGCACGGCGCCGGTCTTTCTCATCAGCCTGAAGGCGGGTGGGTTCGGGCTGACGCTCACCGAGGCCGACTACGTGTTCCTGCTCGACCCGTGGTGGAATCCCGCCGCGGAGGCGCAGGCGATCGACCGCACCCACCGGATCGGGCAGACCCGGCCCGTCAACGTCTACCGGATGATCGCGGCGGGCACGATCGAGGAGAAGGTCGTCGCCCTGCAGCAGCGCAAGGCGCGTCTGTTCCGCTCGGTGCTCGGCGACGACGACACGCTGGCGCGGAGCCTCACCGCCGACGACATCCGAGGCCTCCTCGACGGCTGACGGATGCCCGACCGGCGGCGCCTTTTCCCGGCCGGTCGCCAGGGAGGGCCGCCGGGGCACGCGTAGACTCGACGCCCGAGAACGGGAAGGATCCGCATGCGCGTCACAGGTCTCGGCCACGCCGGTATGTTCATCGAGACGACGGGGGGCTCCATCCTCTGCGACCCGGTGATCGGCCCGAGCTTCTTCGGCTCGTGGTTCCCGTTCCCCGACAATCGCGGGCTCGACTGGGAGCGGTTCGGCGCTGCCGACTTCCTCTACATCTCGCACCGTCACCGCGATCATTTCGATCCGGCGCTGCTCGAGCGCTACGTGCCGAAGGACATCCGCGTGCTGCTGCCCGCGTATCCGACCGACGACCTCGAGGTCGACCTCCGCGGCCTCGGCTACGAGAACATCGTCTACACGCAGCCGGGCGAGGTGCTCGAGTATCCGGGCGGCCTGAAGATCATGGTGACGCCGCTGCGCGCCCCGAGCGACGGCCCGATCGGCGACTCGTCGCTGTCGGTCGACGACGGCACCGCGTCGATCCTGAACCAGAACGACTCGCACCCGCTCGACCTCGAGAAGCTGCTGTCGTTCTCGAAGCCCGACGCGTACTTCACGCAGGTCTCCGGGGCGATCTGGTGGCCGATGGTCTACGACCTCGAGCAGGAGGCGAAGCAGAACTTCGCGCAGCTGAAGCGCGACGCGCAGAACAAGCGCGCGATGTACTACATCGAGAAGGTGGATGCCGAGCACGTCTTCCCGATGGCGGGGCCGCCGATGTTCCTGCGCGACGACCTGTTCCGCTACAACGGGCTCGGCCTCGAGAACGATTCGATCTTCACCGACCAGCGTCAGTTCCTCGCGCACATGCGTGCCGAGCGCCCCGCCCAGAAGGGGTACGAGTTCGTGCCCGGCACGCAGGTCGACCTCGACGGCGGCGCGCTGACGGTGACGCAGACGCTCTACACGCCCGAGGAGATCGACCACATCTTCGACGAGAAGTGGGACTACCTGGCATCCCAGCGCGATTCCCGCCAAGACGAGGTGACCGCCGAGATCGCGCGCCGAGCAGAGGTCTTGCCGCCCGCCGAGATGCTCGCCGCGATCAAGGGGTGGTGGGAGCCGCTGCTGCGCCGCGCGCGCACGATCCGCATGGGGGTCGGCGGCAACGTGCGGTTCCGGATCGGCGAGCTCGACATGATCGTCGACTTCCCGAAGGCGAAGGTGCGCGAGTACGCGGGGGAGGAGTGCATCTACTGGTACACGATCCCCGCAGACCTCGTCTCGACGAACATCGCCGATCACGAGATCGACTGGTCGAACTCGATCTTCCTGTCGATGCAGTTCGAGGTGGGGCGCTCGGGCAAGTTCAACGAGTTCCTCACGACGTTCTTGAAGTGCCTCTCGCGCGACCGGATCGAGTACGTCGAGAACTGGTACGCCGAGCAGTCGGATCAGACCGAGGATGCCGAGATCGACGGCTGGACCGTGCAGCGCCGTTGCCCGCACCTGCGCGCCGATCTGACCAAGACCGGAAAGATCGAGGACGGCGTGCTCACCTGCGCCCTGCACGACTGGAAGTGGGACCTCGCGTCGGGGCAGTGCCTGACGACGCCCGGGCATCCGATCCGCGCGTCGCGCGTCATCGAGACGGCGTCCGCCGCCTCCTGACGCGCTCTCGGTGCCGTCCGTGCACCGGGCCCATCACGTTCTGAGCAGTCGCTTCTTCAGCCTCACCCGTGAGGTGGTGACCGCGCGCCAGCGGCGGTCGGTGCCGTGCCAGGGCGGAGCTTGCACTTCGGGAACCCCCGCGTTCATGCGGATCTGCCAGCCGATCCGGTCGAGGAACCGGTGGTGGTACCAGCACAGCAGCACCCCGTTGTCGGTGTGCGTCGGACCACCCCGAGCATGTTCGGTGACGTGGTGGATCTCGCACCACCCGGCTGGCACGCCGCACCCCGGAATGATGCACCCCCCGTCTCGCAAGGCGATCGCGCGGCGTTGGTGGCGGTTGAAGACGCGCTCCTCCGTACCGATCGCGACGATCCGCCCGTCGGGGCGGCTGGTGACACGCTGGATGACTCCCGAGCAGGCAAGGTGCCGCGCGACGCCGATACTGACGGGCTGATCGCAGCCCTGCGCGTGCGCGTAGCCGGTGCCCGCGGCGAGGTCTTCCGCGTCGACCGAGACGACGAGCGTCGGGGCGTGACCGCCGATCGTAGGAAGCAAGCCGCTGGCGGCCGCAACCCCGAGCGCGGCGGCGAACGCATCGTGCTGCTTCTGCGCCCGGGTGCGCTCGTCGACGGCGGGGAGCGCCGGGAGCTCGCCGTCCTCATCGACGGCGAACGGGTCATCGAACGCGACGGTGGGGGCGAGGTGCGCGTCGAAGATTGTCTGCAGCTGCGCTGCTACTTCGGGCAGCAAGGTTCCCCGAACGGGCACGCCGTTCGCCGTCGGCGCACCGAGGGCCAATGACCGCTTGCGCTCGGCGACGCGCTCGCGGGGTTCGGCGCCGTCCTGATCGAGGGCGAGCGACCACGTCTGCGCGTGAATGCGGAGCAGTTCCGCGCACGCGGGCGGTGCACCGTCGGGGCCCTCGCCCCGCGCTTCGGCGACCACGATGTCCGCCGCGTCGGCCCTCGCCACGGCGCTCACCCGTGATGCGGCCTGCTGCAGGGGAGCGGTGATCGCGAGGATGCCATCGACGCCGATCACCCCGTCGGTCATCGCATCACGCACCGACGGGAACGGTGCCTCGAGCAGTTCGCCGGTCATGACCGAGATGTCGGGGCGAACGGCCTTCGCGGCGCGCTGCAGCCGAGCGACAGACCGCGATTCTTGCCGCGTCAGCGTTTGCAGTAGCTCGGTGACGTCGCGGCATCCGAAGTGCGAAGTCATCCGCTCGTCGCGGACCGCGTTCTCCGACCGGCGAGCCACCTCACCGACCGCGTCGATGAGGAGCGCCTCGATCAGGCGGCCGACCTCGGCGATCACCGCGACCTGCCCGGCAAGCTCCGCCTCCGCGCCACGCTCGAACGCCCGCTCCGCAGAGGCCGCTCGCACCACCGCAGAGACCTGCGACCGCAGGTCTGCGAGGGGCTGAGCGAGGAGGTCCATACCCCCAATTCTGCCGAGCACCTCCGACATTGCCAGGTTCGAAAAAGGCTGATCGGGCGTCATAACCGGCTGTGTCTCATGAGAGCCTTCTCATCCGTAGATCGCGTCACACCATAGAGTAGAAGCACCGCCGCCAGCACCCATGAGAAGGCCAGATTTGCTCAACCACGCCACGTTCATCTGGAACGCCGCCGACATCCTCCGGGGCACCTACAAGCAGCATCAGTACGGTGACGTGATCCTGCCGTTCACGGTGCTCGCGCGCCTCGACGCGGTGCTCGCTCCGACGAAGGCGGCGGTGCTCGCGGCGACCGCGGGCTACGGTCTCGACGACGAGATTCCGCAGGCGATGCTGCGGGCGAAGGCGGGGCATCCGTACACGTTCTTCAATCGGTCGCAGCACGATCTGTCGACGCTGCAGGGCGACCCCGACAATCTCGAGAAGAATCTGCGCGACTATGTGCGGGCGTTCTCGCCGAACGTGCGCGACATCTTCGAGCGGTACAAGATCGAAGAGACGATCCTCGACCTGGCGGCCCATGATCTGCTGCTGCAGGTGCTGCAGCACTTCGCGAAGGTGAACCTCCACCCCGACGCCGTGAGCAACGAGCAGATGGGGCACATCTTCGAGGAGCTGATCCGCAAGTTCGCCGAGGCGAGCAACGAGACGGCGGGCGAGCACTTCACTCCGCGCGAGGTGATCGAGCTGATGGTGTCGCTGCTCGTCGACGGCGACGAAAGCCTCGCTACGCCGGGGATCGTGCGCGAGGTGTACGACCCCACTGCCGGCACCGGGGGCATGCTGTCGGTCGCGGCAGACCGCATCCATGCGTTCAACCCGTCGGCGCAGGTCAACCTGCTGGGGCAGGAGATCAACCCCGCCTCGTACGCCATCTGCAAGGCCGACATGGTCGTGAAGGGCCAGCCGATCGACAACATCGTGCTCGGCAACACCCTGACCGATCCGGCATTCGAGGGCCGCACGTTCCACTACGGGCTGTCGAACCCGCCGTTCGGCGTCGACTGGAAGCAGTACCGCAAACGCATCGAGACCGAGCATGCCGTCGCAGGGTTCGCGGGGCGGTTCGGCCCCGGCCTGCCGCGCGTGTCGGACGGGTCGCTGCTGTTCCTGATGCACCTCGTCAGGGCGCTGCGCGAGCCGAAGCCGGGGGAGCCGAACGCCGTCGCGGGGCGCGGCGCGATCGTGCTGAACGGCTCGCCGCTGTTCACCGGCGGGGCGGGGTCGGGCGAGTCGAACATCCGCAAATGGATCCTCGAGTCGGACTACCTCGAGGCGATCGTCGGGCTGCCGACCGACATGTTCTACAACACCGGCATCG
Source organism: Microbacterium sp. F2E (assembly GCF_020905435.1). NCBI lineage: Bacteria > Bacillati > Actinomycetota > Actinomycetes > Micrococcales > Microbacteriaceae > Microbacterium > Microbacterium sp. F2E. The sequence continues at coordinate 13,126 of NZ_JAJJIB010000003.1, forward strand.
CGACCTACGTGTGGGTGCTGAACAAGGACAAGTCGGCAAAGCGGCGGGGCCTGGTGCAGCTGATCGACGCGACCGGCATGTACGACAAGATGCGGAAGTCCATCGGCTCGAAGCGTCGGATGCTGTCGAAAGACCACATCGCCGAGATCACCCGCCTGTTCACCGCGTTCGAGGAATCTAAGCACTCGAAGATCTTCCGCACGACGGACTTCTTCTACCGCACCATCACCGTCGAGCGCCCGCTGCGCCTCAGCTACGCGCTCAGCGAGCCCCGCGTCGAGAAGGCCCTCGCCTCAAGAGCTTTGCAGAAGTGGGATGCCGCGCTTCGCGACCGCCTCGCCGCCGCGACCGCCCGGTGGTCCAGTAGCGAGCGCAGCGAGCGTATCGAGACCACCCGCGCCGCCTTCACCTCCGCGCTCACAGGCCTCCTCACCGAGGCGGACATCACCCTCACCCCCGCGCAGCTGAAGACCCTCGTCTCCGAGCTCGGCGAGCCCGACGACGAGGGCGAACTCGTGACGTCGGCGGGCAAGCCCGTCGCGGATGCCTCACGCCGTGACACCGAGAACGTCCCGTGGGACGAAGACATCCACGGCTACCTCGACCGCGAGGTGAAACCCTTCGTGCCGGATGCCTGGATAGACGAAGCCAAGACCAAGGAGGGCGCCGAGATCCCCTTCACAAGGCACTTCTACGAGTACGTGCCTCCGCGCCCCCTCGCCGAGATCGATCGCGACCTCGACGAGGTCCTCGGCCGCATCCGGGCGCGGCTGGAACAGGTGAAGGCGTGAGCTTCCCGCGTATGCGTCTCCGCTTCCTTGCCGAGATCAACCCCGCGGTGCCCGATCGACTTCACGGCGATAGGTCGCGGTACAGCCGGCTCCTCCGTATGGATGACATCGGTGAGTTCTCTCCGCCGCGGCAGGGAGAGCAGCGTCCGATATCAGAGCTCTCCGGTCACTATTCATACGTAGGGGCGGGAGACATCGCGTACGCGAAAGTGACTCCATGCTTCGAGAACGGCAAGGGCGTTGCGTTCGGAGATGTCGGTGGGGAAGCCTTCGCAACGACCGAAGTAACAGTCCTTCGGCCCCGCCCGTGGATAGATCCCCGTTTTTTGGGGTGGGTTCTGCAATCGACCGTGTTCCGCGAACCGGCGATCGCGTCGATGACCGGCGCGGGCGGACTCCGCCGCGTCCCGGAATCCGCGGCGCGAGACTTCCTGATTCCGACGCCACCCGCCGAGGAGCAGCGTCAGATCGCGGACTACCTCGACCACGAGACCGCCGAGATCGACGCCTTCATCGCGGATCTGGGGATCGCGCGGGCGTTTTCCCAGGAGGGCCTCGTCGTTCAACGTGATCGGATCTTCGGCGACTACGCCGCTGCCGCCTCGGTGGCTGAGCTGCGTGGCAAGATCTCCGAGTCCGACGAGCGTGCTAGTGCGACTGCGAATTCGGCGGATCTGCTCACCGTCTCCATCGCGTCGGGCGTCACTCCACGAGGAGAGTGGACGGCTGACCAACATCGCGCCGACGACTTGACCAAGTACAAGGTCGTGCGAGTCGGTGACATCGTTCTGAACCGGATGCGCGCATTTCAGGGGGCGGTGGGAGTCTCCCGTAACAACGGCATCACGAGCCCGGACTATGCCGTCTTGCGGTGCGACCGTCGCACCTTGTTGCCTGAATTCGCGGCGAACCTGCTCAAGTCTCCGCGGTTCGTCTACGAGATCACACGAAGACTGCGCGGCATTGGTAACGAGGAGTCTGGTCAGGTTCGCACGCCGCGTGTCGCCGTGGCTGATCTCATTCGCATTCCTACCAAGGTCCCTGAGCTTGAGGTGCAGCAGCGAGCCGTGGATCAGTGGGCTGCCGAGCAGCGCCTGGCATCGGAGGTGTCACGCGACTTCGACGCCGCGATCACCCTCGCGAAAGAGCGGCGCGCGGCGCTGATCACCGCGGCCGTGACCGGGCAGATCGATGTCACCACGACGCAGACGCCCGCCGTCGACGGCATCCAGACCGCCATCGAGGAGTCGCGATGAGCACGCAATATGCCGAGACCGAGTTTCAGAAGCTCATCGTCGCGCATCTCGCGGCGCACGGGTGGGAGGTCGGCACGTCCGACCGCTACGACCGCGAGCGGGCGCTGTACCCCGACGACGTGCTCGCGTGGCTCGCACTCGACGACGAGAAAAACCTGCGCAGGATCGTCACGTCGGACGCCGACACGAAGGGCCGCGCGCGCGTGCTCGACCGGCTCGCGGCAGCACTCGGCGCCGACGAGCAGCACGGCGGCGGCACGCTCACGGTGCTGCGCAAGGGCTTCGACGTCGTGGGCGCCAAGCGCTTCCGCATGATCCAGCAGCCGCCCGCCGACGACCGCAACCCCGCGATGACGGCGCTCTACGCGCAGAACATCCTGCGCGTCGTGCCCGAACTGCGCTACTCGACCAAGAAGGATGACCGGCTCGACCTGGTGTTCTTCGTCAATGGCATCCCCGTGGCGACCGTCGAGCTCAAGACGAACTTCGCGCAGAGCCTGCCCGCCGCGATCGCGCAGTACAAGCGCGACCGTCACCCGCAGGGCGAGCCGCTGCTGACCGCCGGGCGCGGCGCACTCGTGCACTTCGCGCTCACGCAGGACGACATCGCGATGACGACCCGGCTCGTCGGCGATGCGACCACCTTCCTGCCCTTCAACCGCGGCAACGACGGAGGCGCAGGCAACCCGCCGAATGGCGAGAAGCCCCGCACCGCCTACTTCTGGGAGGACGTGCTCGACCGCGACGCGTGGCTGCATATCCTCACGAAGTTCGTGTACACGAACCACGAAAAGCAGACCGATCCGCTCACGGGAAAAGTGACCTACCGCTCGCAGATCCGCTTTCCGCGCTTTCACCAGTGGCGCGCCGTCAGCGCCCTCGCCGCCGCCGCACGCGCCGACGGACCCGGCCATCGCTACCTCATCCAGCATTCGGCGGGGTCGGGCAAGACCGACTCGATCGCGTGGACCGCCCACCGGCTCGCCGCCCTGCACACGCCCGCGGGCGACAAGGTCTTCGACTCGGTGTTCGTCATCGCCGACCGGCAGGTGCTCGACCGGCAGCTGCAGGATGCCGTCGACCAGCTCGTCACCGCGACGGGCACGTTCCAGGCGATCACCCGCGGGTCGGAGGGTTCGAAGACAGCCCAGCTCACCGAAGCGCTCACGTCGGGCGTGCCCATCATCGGCGTGACGCTGCAGACCTTCCCGCACGCGCTGCAGCAGATCCGCGAGAAGGGCGGGACGCTCTCGGGCAAGCGGTTCGCCGTCATCGCCGACGAGGCGCACTCGTCGCAGTCCGGCGCCGCAGCCGGAAAGCTCAAGGAGCTTCTCTACCTCGGCGAGCGCGTCGACATCGACGACGACGAACCCGGCGCCGACCAGGACGCCCTCGTCGCGATGGCCGCGCACGCCGACAGCGCGCGGCGCCTCAGCTTCTTCGCCTTCACGGCTACCCCGAAGGCGAAGACCCTCGAACTGTTCGGCACGCGCGCCCCCGACGGCACGCCGCGCCCGTTCGACCTCTACTCGATGAAGCAGGCGATCGAAGAGGGTTTCATCCTCGACGTGCTCCGCGGCTACACGACCTACGACATGGCCGCCCGTATCGCGAAGCGCGCCGCCGATGCAGACGAGGGCGCGCACGACGACGGCGACGAGATTGACGTGCGCAAAGGTACACGCGCGTTCATCGGGCTCGTCGAGCTGCACCCCACGAACATCACCTCGAAGGTGTCGGAGATCCTCACGCACTACCGCGAGGTCGTCCAGCCCGAGCTCGGCGGGCGCGCGAAGGCGATGGTCGTTACCTCATCACGTGCGGCCGCGGTGAGATATGCGCGCGCGTTCGAGAAGCTCGCCGGCGAGCGCGGCATGCCGGTGCGCGCCCTGGTGGCCTTCTCGGGCGAGGTTCCCGACCCCGACGTGACGCCGTTGCCGGGCGTCACGGTGAAGCCGGTCACCGAGGCATCCATGAACCCCTCGCTCAAGGGCCGTGACCTCGCCGACGTGTTCGCCCAGCCCGACCACCACGTGCTGATCGTCGCGAACAAATACCAGACCGGGTTCGACCAGCCGCTTCTCGTTGCGATGTACGTCGACAAGCAACTCTCCGGCATCTCTGCGGTCCAGACGCTCTCGCGCCTCAACCGCACGAGCCCCGGCAAGGCGAACACCTACGTGCTCGACTTCGTCAACGAACCGGAGAGCATTCGCGCGGCCTTCCAGGAGTACTACGAAGACGCCCGCATCGAGACGGAGTCCGACCCCGACCTCGTGGCGAACGTGCTGGCGAAGCTCGACGCCGTCGGCATCTTCACGTGGGCCGAGGTCGACCGTGTGTGGGCGGACTGGTCGCGCACGACCGCCGCACACAACGCCCTCTCTGCGCATCTCGACCCGGCCGTCGAGCGATTCCGGCAGCGGTGGACGGCGGCCTTGCAGGCGGGCGACGACGAAGAGCACGACCGCCTCGCCGACTTCCGTTCCACGCTCGCCCAGTACGTCACCGCCTACGCCTTCTTCGCGCAGATCCTGCACTTCGGCGACCCGCGCTACGAGAAGCTCTCGGTCTTCGCCGATCTGCTCGGCCGGCGCCTGCGCGGGCTGACCGACGATGGCGCCGCCGCCGACGCGGTGGACGTGTCGGACATCGTCCTCACGCACTACAAGCTCGAGAAGCTGAAAGCCGAAGACCTCGCACTCGAGTCCGGCGAGGCCGACGGGCTGAAGGGCCTCACCGAGGCGGGCCTCGCGCAGATCCGCGAGCGCGAGCGCGCGTCGGCATCCGAGCTGATCGAGAAGGTCAACAAATACCTGGGCGACCTCGACGCCAAGGACGAATACAAGGTCGGACTCATCGAGACGGTGCTTGCTGAGGCCGCGGAAGACGCGGGTCTGTCCGAGCAGGCGCGCAACAACTCGAAGATCGACTTCATCAACTCTCCCGCGCTGCGGATCGTGCTCGAAGACGCGCTGTGGAAACACGAATCGGCCAGCGCCGAGGTGCTCGCGGCGGCCCGCAAGCTCGACGGCAGCCAACTCGTGCAGTTGATGATCGACTGCGGGCTGTTCGAGCGACTGCGCGACCGTCCGGCGAGCTGAGGTCCTCATGCGCATCACCGCTCTCGACCTTGTCGACGTATTCATCTACGTCGTGGTGTTGAACCTTTTCGTCGAGTTCTTCCCGGGAGTGATCTCCGAAAGCTTCGCGACCTCGCTGCTGACTGCGATCATGCTGAAGATCGTGCTCGAAGGTGTGCTGTTGCTGAAGAAGCGTCTGCTCGCCAGTCGAGCCGGCGCATCCACCGCCGCACGACGCATGATTTCCACCGTGACGCTCGTGCTGCTCCTACCTGCGAGCAAGTTCGTGTTGCTGTGGCTCGAAGACCTGTTCTTCGGCGACGCCGTGAACCTCGGCGGTTTCTGGTCGGTGACCCTCCTCGTCGTCGCGCTCACCGGTGCACGTGCGGGCGTGCGGGCGCTGCTCGAACGGATTCCCCACGCTCGGTAACACCTCGTCGCATGTCTGCCGCCCCGTGCGCGGCGGGGCTATATTGGCCCCACGACGACCCGGCGACCGGCCGGATCGCGTGATGACAGAGGACACGACCATGAGCGACCAGACTCCGCCTCCGATCCCGCCCACCCCCGGCACGGGCGGGGCGGGATCATCGACACCCCCGCCCTCGAGCCCGCCGCCGGGTTCGAGCCAGAACCCCGGCCAGACACCGGGCCACAACCCGTGGGAGAACGTCGCGAGCGGCGCGGCGCAGTCCTTCGGGAACACGATCACCGACGTCGGTACGCCGAGCTTCTTCGCGGGCCTGTTCGACTACAGCTTCTCGCGGTTGATCACGACGAAGGTGCTCGGGGTGCTCTACGGCCTCGTCACCGTGCTCATCGCGATCGGCTACATCGTCGCGGTGATCGGCGCCTTCGCCTCGAATGTCTGGCTCGGCCTCGTCGTGCTGATCCTCGGGCCGCTGGTCGGCCTGGTCTACCTGATCTTCGCGCGCATCACGCTCGAGTTCTACGCTGCCGCGATCCGCACGGCGAGCAACACCACGACCCTTGTCGAGCAGGGAGGTCTGCGCCGCTGAGCGCGCCCCGTCGCCGCCGGCCGCCTCTGCTCATGAGGCGGCCGGCGTCGTCGATCCGGTAGGCTGATGCATGCAACCCGCAACCTTTAACCCCGTCCTGTGAGGCGGAGAAGGGAGCAGCCGATGACCACGCCCGACCCCGCAGAAGACCTTGCTGTCGACACCGGGACGCGTACCGTCATGCACGCCGCCGACATCACCCGGGCGCTGACTCGGATCTCGCACGAGATCCTCGAGTCCAACAAGGGCCCCGACGGTCTCGTCCTCCTCGGCATCCCCACACGCGGCGTCACCCTCGCCGATCGCATCGGCGCGCAGCTCGCCGCGATCTCGGGCGAGACGGTGCCGGTGGGCGCGCTCGACGTCACGATGTACCGCGACGACCTGCACCGGAACCCCACCCGCACGCCGCACCCGACCGACATCCCCGCGGGCGGGATCGACGGCAAGACGGTCGTCCTCGTCGACGATGTGCTCTTCTCCGGTCGGTCGATCCGCGCCGCGCTCGACGCCCTGAACGACATCGGCCGCCCCGCCGCGGTGCGGCTTGCGATCCTCGTCGACCGCGGCCACCGCGAACTGCCGATCCGCCCCGACTTCGTCGGCAAGAACCTCCCGAGCGCGCGCACGGAGCGGGTCAACGTCCACCTGACCGAAGACGACGGCATCGACGAGGTGACGATCGCGTGATGAGGCACCTGCTCGATACCAAGACCCTGTCCCGCGACGACGCGTTGCGGATCCTCGACGTCGCCGAGGACATGCGCGACACCCAGTCGCGCGAGATGCGCAAGCTGCCGACGCTTCGCGGCAAGACCGTCGTCAACCTCTTCTTCGAGGACTCCACCCGTACGCGCATCTCGTTCGAGGCGGCGGCGAAGCGCCTCTCGGCCGATGTCATAAACTTCTCGGCGAAGGGCTCGTCGGTCAGCAAGGGCGAGTCGCTGAAGGACACGGCCCAGACTTTGCAGGCGATGGGCGCGGACGCCGTGGTCATCCGCCACGACGCATCCGGCGCCCCCCGCACGCTCGCGACGAGTGGCTGGATCACCGCTGGCGTCGTCAACGCCGGCGACGGCACGCACGAGCACCCGACACAGGCGCTTCTCGACGCCTTCACCATCCGCAAGCGCTTCTTCGGCGACGACAGCCGGGGTCGCGACCTCGCCGGCCTGCATGTCACGATCGTCGGCGACGTGCTGCACTCGCGCGTGGCGCGCTCGAACGTTTGGCTGCTGACGGCGCTCGGCGCGGAAGTCACCCTCGTCGCGCCGCCGACGCTCGTCCCGCAGGACGTGACGGCCTGGCCCGTCGAGGTGGTCTACGACCTCGACGAGGCGATCGCCGCGGCCCCCGATGCGATCATGATGCTGCGCATCCAGCTGGAGCGCATGAACGCCGCGTATTTCCCGACTGAGCGGGAGTATTCGCGGCGGTGGGGGCTGGATGCCGCGCGCCTGCACGCGCTGCCGGAAGGTAGCATCGTCATGCACCCGGGTCCCATGAACCGGGGCCTGGAGATCTCCGCCGACGCCGCCGATTCGCCGCAGTCGACCGTGCTCGAACAGGTCGCGAACGGGGTGTCGGTGCGCATGGCGGCCCTCTACCTGCTGCTGTCCGGTGAGCGGGACGCGGCAGCGGCCCGCGAGCCGGAGCCTGCATCCCGAGCCCGTCGACCCGAGGAGGACGCGCGATGACGTACCTGATCAGAGGTGCCCGCCTGAACGGTGCGGATGCCGCGGACCTCATCGTCGACGGCGGCGTGATCGCCGAGGTCGGCACCGGCCTCAGCCGCGCGGGCGCCACCGTCGTCGACGCCGACGGACTCGTCGCCCTCCCGGGTCTCGTCGATCTGCACACGCACCTGCGCGAGCCCGGCTACGAGGCATCCGAGACGATCCTCACCGGGTCGCGCGCCGCGGCGGCGGGCGGATTCACGACCGTGTTCGCGATGCCGAACACGTCGCCGGTCGCCGACACCGCGGGCGTCGTCGAGCAGGAGCTCGCCCTCGGCGAGGCCGCCGGCTACGCGCACGTGCAGCCGATCGGCGCCGTCACGGTGGGCCAGAAGGGCGAGCGGCTCGCGGAGCTCGGCGCCATGGCATCCAGCCGCGCGCGCGTCCGCGTCTTCAGCGACGACGGCTTCTGCGTCTTCGACCCGCTCATCATGCGCCGCGCCCTCGAGTACGTGAAGGCGTTCGACGGCGTCGTCGCGCAGCACGCGCAGGATCCGCGGCTCACCGAGGGCGCGCAGATGAACGAGGGCACCGTCTCGGCCGAGCTCGGCCTCGCCGGCTGGCCCGCCGTCGCCGAAGAGGCGATCATCGCCCGCGACGTGCTGCTCGCCGAGCACGTCGGATCGCGCCTGCACGTGTGCCACCTCTCCACCGCCGGTTCGGTCGACATCATCCGCTGGGCCAAGAAGCGCGGCGTGAACGTCACCGCCGAGGTCACCCCGCACCACCTGCTGCTCACCGAGGAGCTCGTGCGCGGCTACGATCCGCGGTTCAAGGTGAACCCGCCGCTGCGTCGTGACGAGGACGTGCAGGCCGTGCGCGAGGGCCTCGCCGACGGCACGATCGACATCGTCGCGACCGACCACGCGCCGCACCCCGACGAGAGCAAGTCGTGCGAGTGGCAGGCTGCCGCCAACGGCATGGTCGGCCTCGAGTCCGCCCTCCGCGTCGTGCAGCAGGCCGTCGTCGACACCGGACTGCTCGACTGGAACGACGTCGCCCGTGTGATGTCCGCCGCCCCCGCACGGATCGGCCGCCTCGAGCGGGCCGGCACGCCGCTCGTCGCCGGCGCCCCGGCATCCCTCACCCTCTACGACCCGCGCCCCGGACGGACGTTCACGACGGCCGACCTGCGGGGACGGAGCGTCAACTCGCCCTACCTCGGCCGCGAGCTGCCGGGCGAGGTGCGCTGGACGTTCTTCGACGGGCGCCCCACGGTGTCCGACGGCGTCCTCGCCGCGTCGATGACGGAGGTGCCGGCATGAGCCGCGAAGGCGCCCTCCTCGTCATGATCGGCGTCGCCGTCGTGCTCCTCGCGCTCGGCGTGATCGCCTGGCGTCGTCGCACCCGTCGCGACGCAGGGCTCGCCGCCCCGGTCGGCGAGATCCCGCCCGGCGCCGCGACCGTCGCGAGCGCGTCGGGCCTCTACGTCGCGACCACGCGGCACGGCGAGCCGCTCGAGCGCCTCGCAATCCGCGGGCTCGGGTTCCGCTCCCGCGTGGATGTCACGGTCACCGATCGCGGCGTCGCGCTCGATCTCACCGGTCAGCCGCGCCTGTTCCTGCCCGTCGACCGCATCGACTCCGTCGATCAGGCGCAGGTCGCGATCGACCGCGTGGTCGAGCCCGGCGGCCTCGTGCGCCTCAGCTGGCGCACCGTCGACGGCTCCGACGCGGTCGCCGTCGACAGCTACCTGCGCCCGCAGGACGGCTCCGCCCGCGCCCTCGCCGACACGATCGCCGCGACCCTCCGACGACGCGAGGGGGCCCCGGACGACGCCGCACCCGGCGCGCCGGCCACGCCCTCCACCCCCGCGACCTCACCGACAGACACTCCGACGGGACCTGACGCATGACCCGCACCACCTCCTTCACGACCGATCCGGCCGTCCTCGTGCTCGAAGACGGCTCCCGCCACCCCGGCCGCGCCTACGGCGCCCGCGGCACGACCCTCGGCGAGGTCGTCTTCTCCACCGGCATGACCGGCTACCAGGAGACCCTCACCGACCCCTCCTACGCGGGCCAGATCGTGCTGCAGACCGCGCCGCACATCGGCAACACCGGCATGAACGACGAAGACCCGGAGTCCCGCCGCATCTGGGTCGCCGGATACATCGTGCGCGACCCCTCGCGGGTCGTCTCCAACTGGCGCGCCGACGAATCGCTCGACGACGCGCTCGTCCGCGACGGCATCGTCGGCATCTCCGGCGTCGACACCCGGGCGATCACGCGCGTCCTCCGCTCGGCCGGCTCGATGCGCGGGGGAGTGTTCTCCGGCGAGGCCGCAGAGCTGGCTGCCGACGAGCAGCTGCGCCTCGTGCGCGAAGCTCCCGAGATGAGCGGCCAGAACCTCTCGGCCGAGGTCTCGGTCGCCGCCGCCCAGGTGACCCTCGCCGCCGACGGCGTCGAGCGGATCGGCAACCTCGCCGTCCTCGACCTCGGCGTCAAGCAGGCGACGATCCTGAACCTCGCCGCACGCGGGTTCGAGGTGCACGTCCTCCCGCAGGACGTCACGATCGAGGGCATCCGCGCGATCGACCCCGTCGCGGTGTTCTACTCCAACGGACCCGGCGACCCCGCGGCATCCGGTGATCACGTCGCGCTCCTGCGGTCCGTGCTCGACGAGAAGCTGCCGTTCTTCGGCATCTGCTTCGGCAACCAGCTGCTCGGCCGAGCCCTCGGGTTCGGCACGTACAAGCTGCCGTTCGGGCACCGCGGCATCAACCAGCCGGTGCTCGACAAGCAGACCGGACGCGTGGAGATCACCGCGCACAACCACGGGTTCGCCGTCGACGCGCCGCTCGAGGGGGAGGTGGACTCGCCGAACGGCTACGGCCGTGTCGAGGTGAGCCACATCGGCCTCAACGACAACGTCGTCGAGGGCCTGCGCGCCCTCGACATCCCCGCCTTCAGCGTGCAGTACCACCCCGAGGCGGCCGCCGGCCCGCACGACGCCAACTACCTCTTCGACCGTTTCCGCGACCTCGTCGTCGCGCACACCTCCCGCCCGACCATGGAGGCCAGCAAGTAATGCCCAAGCGCGACGACATCACCTCCGTCCTCGTCATCGGCTCCGGCCCGATCGTCATCGGTCAGGCCTGCGAGTTCGACTACTCCGGCACCCAGGCGTGCCGCGTGCTCCGCGAGGAGGGCGTGCGCGTCATCCTCGTGAACTCCAACCCGGCGACGATCATGACCGACCCGGACTTCGCCGACGCGACCTACATCGAGCCGATCACGCCCGCGGTCATCGAGACGATCATCCAGAAGGAGAAGCCGGATGCCATCCTGCCGACCCTCGGCGGACAGACCGCGCTGAACGCGGCGATGGCCCTGCACGAGCAGGGGATCCTCGAGCGCTACGGCGTCGAGCTCATCGGCGCGAAGGTCGACGCGATCCGCAAGGGCGAGGACCGGCAGATCTTCAAGCAGCTCGTGCTGGACGCCGGGGCCGACGTCGCCCGCTCGGTCATCGCGCACACGATGGACGACTTGCTCGCCGGCGCCGAAGAGCTCGGCTACCCGCTCGTCGTCCGCCCCTCGTTCACGATGGGCGGGCTCGGCTCGGGCTTCGCCTACGACGAGGAGGACCTCCGCCGCATCGGCGGCGCAGGCCTGCGCGACTCGCCGACCACCGAGGTGCTCCTCGAGGAGTCGATCCTCGGCTGGAAGGAGTACGAGCTCGAGCTCATGCGCGACACCGCCGACAACACGGTCGTCGTCTGCTCGATCGAGAACGTCGACCCGGTCGGCGTGCACACCGGCGACTCGATCACGGTCGCCCCGGCGCTCACCCTCACCGACCGCGAGTACCAGAAGCTCCGCGACATCGGCATCGACATCATCCGCGCCGTCGGCGTCGACACCGGCGGCTGCAACATCCAGTTCGCCGTCGACCCGGCGACCGGGCGCATCATCGTCATCGAGATGAACCCGCGCGTCTCGCGCTCGTCGGCCCTGGCATCCAAGGCGACCGGCTTCCCGATCGCCAAGCTCGCCGCGAAGCTCGCGATCGGCTACCGCCTCGACGAGGTGCCCAACGACATCACGCAGGCGACGCCGGCGAGCTTCGAGCCGACGCTCGACTACGTGGTCGTCAAGGTGCCGCGGTTCAACTTCGAGAAGTTCCCGAACGCCGATGTGACCCTCACGACGACCATGAAGTCGGTCGGCGAGGCGATGGCGATCGGCCGCAACTACACGACGGCGCTGCAGAAGGCGCTCCGCTCGCTCGAGAAGCGCGGGTCGAGCTTCCACTGGGGCCGGGAGGACCGCTCCGTCGAGGAGCTCCTCGAGATCGCGAAGACGCCCACCGATGGCCGCATCGTGGTGCTGCAGCAGGCGATGCGGAAGGGCGCCACGATCGAGCAGGCGTTCGAGGCCACGAAGATCGACCCGTGGTTCCTCGACCAGATGGCCCTCATCAACGAGGTCGCCGCGTTCGTCGCGGAGGCCCCCGAACTGGATGCCGCGACGCTCCGCGTCGCGAAGGAGCACGGCTTCTCCGACGCGCAGCTCGCCGAGCTCCGGGGCGTCGGCGAAGCCGAGATCCGAGGCATCCGTCACGGTCTCGGCATCCGCCCGGTCTACAAGACCGTCGACACGTGCGCGGGGGAGTTCCCCGCGCTGACGCCGTACCACTACTCGAGCTACGACCGCGAGACCGAGGTGACCCCGTCGGAGCGCACCAAGGTCGTCATCATCGGGTCGGGTCCGAACCGCATCGGGCAGGGCGTCGAGTTCGACTACTCGTGCGTGCACGCGTCGTTCGCGCTGTCGGACGCCGGGTACGAGACCATCATGGTCAACTGCAACCCCGAGACGGTCTCGACCGACTACGACACGTCCGACCGGCTGTACTTCGAGCCGCTGACCCTCGAGGACGTCCTCGAGGTGCTGCACGCAGAGGCGCAGTCCGGCACGATCCTCGGCGTCGTCTGCCAGCTCGGCGGGCAGACCCCGCTCGGGCTCGCGAAGGGCATCGAGGAGGCGGGCTACCCGATCCTCGGCACGTCGCCCGCGGCGATCGACATCGCCGAGGAGCGCGAGCTGTTCTCGCAGCTGCTCGACCGGGCGGGTCTGCTCGCGCCGCGGCACGGCACCGCCACCGACGAGGCGGGTGCCGTCGCGATCGCCGAGGAGATCGGCTACCCCGTGCTCGTGCGCCCGAGCTTCGTGCTCGGCGGTCGAGGCATGGAGATCGTCTACGACACCGAGAGCCTGCGCGACTACTTCGTGCGCACCGCCGGCGAGGTCGTCATCGAGGAGGGCAAGCCCCTGCTCGTCGACCGGTTCCTCGACGACGCCGTGGAGCTCGATGTCGACGCGCTCTACGACGGGCACGAGCTGTACGTCGGCGGCGTGATGGAGCACCTCGAAGAGGCGGGCATCCACTCCGGCGACTCGTCGTGCACCCTGCCGCCGATCTCGCTCGGCCGCACCGAGATCGACCGCGTGCGTCAGGCGACGCTCGCGATCGCGGAGGGCGTAGGCGTACGGGGCCTGCTCAACGTGCAGTTCGCCGTCTCGGCGGGCGTGCTCTACGTCATCGAGGCGAACCCCCGCGCGTCGCGCACGGTGCCGTTCGTCTCGAAGGCCCTCGGCATCCCGCTCGCGAAGGCCGCGAGCCGCGTCATGGCGGGCTCCACCATCGCCGAGCTGAAGGCAGAGGGGCTCCTTCCCGAGCAGGACGGCTCGCGCGTGCCGCTCGACGCCCCCGTCGCCGTGAAGGAGGCGGTGCTGCCGTTCAAGCGGTTCCGTACGGCCGACGGGCACACCGTCGACTCGGTGCTCGGCCCCGAGATGCGCTCGACGGGCGAGGTCATGGGCATCGACCGCGACTTCCCGACGGCGTTCGCGAAGTCGCAGGCCGCGGCCTACGGCGGCATGCCGACCGAGGGGACCGTGTTCCTCTCCGTCGCCGACGACGACAAGCGCGCCGTCATCCTCCCCGCCCACCGGCTGCAGGAGCTCGGCTTCCGCCTCACCGCGACGGAGGGCACCGCCGAGATCCTCGCGCGCAACGGCATCCGCGTCGACGTGGTGAACAAGTACTCCGAGACGCAGGAGTCAGGGGAGCGCAACGTCGTCGACCTCATCAACGCGGGCGAGATCGACATCGTCGTGAACACGCCCTCGGGCGGCATCGCGCGGGCGGACGGCTACGAGATCCGCGCCGCCGCGGTCGCCGCCGACAAGGCCCTGTTCACCACGATGGCGGTGCTCGGCGCCGCGGTGAGCGCGCTGCCGGTGCTCCGCTCGGGCTTCGAGGTGCGGAGCCTGCAGGAGTACGCCCACGACCGCGCCGAGCGCCTCGCCGGAGCCGCCCGGTGAGCGAGCCGCAGCCGGGCCGCCCCGGATTCGGCCAGCGGCTGCGCGCCGCGCTCGACGTGTACGGACCGCTGTGCGTCGGCATCGACCCGCACGAGGCGCTGCTGCACGCGTGGGGGGTGGATGCCTCGGCCGCCGGCGTCCGCGAGTTCGGGCTGCGGACGGTCGAGGCCGCCGCGGGGCGTGTGGGCGTCGTGAAGCCGCAGGTCGCGTTCTTCGAGCGCTTCGGCGCGGCCGGGTTCGCGGCGCTCGAAGAGGTGATGGCGGCGGCTCGCGCGGCGGGTCTGCTCGTCATCGCCGACGCCAAGCGCGGCGACATCGGCACCACGATGGACGGCTACGCCGCCGCGTGGCTCGCGCCGGGCGCCCCGCTCGAGTGCGACGCGCTGACCCTCAGCCCGTACCTCGGAACCGACTCACTGCGCGCGGCGTTCAGCATGGCGACCGCCCACGAGAAGGGCGTGTTCGTGCTCGCCGCGACGAGCAATCCCGAGGCATCCACGCTGCAGCGCGCCCGCGTCGACGACGAGGGGGAGAGCGTCGCCGAAAGCGTCGCGCACGACGTCGCCGCGCGGAACATCGGCGCGCCCGGCTCACTCGGCCCGATCGGGCTCGTCGTCGGCGCGACCGTCGACCGCCGGGCGTACGGTCTCAGCGACATCGTGCTCGCCGGCACGCCGATTCTCGCGCCGGGCTTCGGTGCGCAGGGCGCCGAGCCCGGCGACCTGCAGCGGCTCTTCGGATACGTCGCCTCGCAGGTGGTCGCGAGCGAGAGCCGCAGCATCCTCGCGGCCGGCTCCGCCGGCGACGCGGCCCTCGCGCGGCGAGTCGAAGAGCGTGCGGCGCTGTACGGCGCGTCGCAATCCGGCACGGTGCGCTCCGGCACGGTGCGGTAGCGGGCGGGCGGTATCGTGGAACCACCCATGACTGAGACGCGCCGCCCACCCGAGGTCGACCGCGCCGCCGCTTCGCGGCGCGCCGTCGCCGCCCGCCGTGAACGCGCGGCACTCAAGCACGACGTCGCGATGCGGGTGATCACGCCGCAGGAGCTGCTGCGGCGCGCCCTCGCGCACCCCGAGTCGCCCGCCGGCGCGATGCGGATCACGGAGTACCTCACGGCCCTCCCCGCGATCGGCGAGGGGAAGCGCGACCGCATCCTCGCCGCCCTGGAGATCTCACCGGTCAAGCGCCTCGGCGGCCTCGGCGCCCGCCAGCGCGCCGCGCTCGCGCAGTGGCTCGACGAGCGCTTCCCCGAGCCGGTCGCCCGGCCCGGCCGCAGCCGTCTCGTCGTGCTCGCCGGACCCACCGCGGTCGGCAAGGGTACGGTCGCCGCGCACATCCGCGACCACCACCCCGAGATCATGCTGTCGGTCTCCGCGACGACCCGCCCCCCGCGACCGGGCGAGGTCGACGGCGAGCACTACTACTTCGTCGACGACGCCGCCTTCGACCGGCTGGTGGAGACGGGCGCGCTCCTCGAGCACGCGACGGTGCACAACAAGTACCGCTACGGCACCCCGCGCGAGCCGATCGAGCGGGCGCTGGCGGACGGCCGCTCCGTGCTGCTCGAGATCGACCTGCAGGGCGCGCGCCAGGTGCGCGCCGCGGCGCCCGACGCGAAGCTCGTGTTCCTCCTCCCGCCCAGCTGGGACGAGCTCGTGCACCGGCTCGTCGGGCGCGGCACCGAGGGCGAGGAGGAGCGGGCCCGGCGCCTGCGCACCGCGAAGCACGAGCTCGCCTCGCAGGGCGAGTTCGACTACCGCGTCGTCAACGACGACGTCGCCCGCGCGGCGGCCGAGGTCGCGACGCTCGCGCGCTGATAGAATGAACGGATGCCAGGGCGCGAGCGCGGGCATCCACAGTTTCCCCACCGCCATCCGATCCTGGAGGTTCACCATGGCTGGACGTGACAAGGGCATCATCGACCCGCCCATCGACGCACTGCTCGAGAAGGTCGACTCGAAGTACCAGCTCGTCATCTACGCGTCCAAGCGTGCGCGCCAGATCAACGACTACTACTCCGACCTGCACGAGGGAAACCTCTTCGACAACGTCGGCCCGCTCGTCGACTCGTCGGTCGAGGACAAGCCGCTGACCATCGCGCTGCACGAGATCTACGAAGACAAGCTGCGCCTGCGCCACGTCGACTGATTCCTCCGGCCGCCGGCGCGTGACGCCGTGTGGCACCGTTCATGCCCGCGTCTCCGGGATGCCTGTTCACTGGGTGTCGGGACCCGCGGGCATGATTGCGTCGGAACCCGAAGAACCTTGAGGAGCGTCCCATGAGCCGGCTGAGGCTGTTCACGTCCGAGTCCGTCACCGAGGGGCATCCCGACAAGATCTGCGACCAGATCTCCGACTCGATCCTCGACGCGCTCCTCGCTGAAGACCGCGGCAGCCGCGTCGCCGTCGAGACGCTCGTGACCACCGGCCTCGTGCACGTCGCCGGTGAGGTGCGCACGAACGGCTACGCCGACATCCCCGGCATCGTCCGGAGCGTCGTCAACCGGATCGGCTACACCTCCAGCGAGACCGGGTTCGACGGCGACTCGTGCGGCGTCACCGTCTCGATCGGCGAGCAGTCGGGCGACATCGCCGCGGGCGTCGACACCGCGATCGAGCACCGCGAGGGCGGGTCGAGCGACCCGATCGACGCGCTCGGTGCGGGCGACCAGGGCATCATGTTCGGCTACGCGACGAACGAGACGCCGCAGCTCATGCCGATGGCGATCTGGACGGCGCACCGCCTCGCCGAGCGCCTGACCGATGCCCGCCGCTCGGGCGCGCTCGGGTTCCTCCGCCCCGACGGCAAGACGCAGGTGACGCTCGGGTACGACGGCGCCGTGCCGCGCACGGTCGACACCGTCGTGCTCTCCACGCAGCACAACCCCGACATCTCGCTGCCTGCCCTCCGCGCCGCCGTGCAGGCCGAGGTCATCGACCCTGTGCTCGCGACGACCGGGCTCGACGTCTCGAACGTGCGCTACGTCATCAACCCGGCCGGCCCGTTCGTCATCGGCGGGCCGAAGGGCGACGCCGGTCTCACCGGACGCAAGATCATCATCGACACCTACGGCGGCGCCTCGCGGCACGGCGGCGGCGCGTTCAGCGGCAAGGACCCGTCGAAGGTCGACCGTTCCGCGGCGTATGCGATGCGCTGGGTCGCGAAGAACGCGGTCGCCGCGGGCCTCGCCGACCGGCTCGAAGTGCAGGTCGCCTACGCGATCGGGCGCGCCGAGCCCGTCGGGCTCTACGTCGAGACGTTCGGCTCGGGGCACGTCTCCGACGAGCAGATCACGACCGCCATCCGCGACGTGTTCGACCTGCGCCCGCAAGCGATCATCGACCAGCTCGACCTGCTGCGGCCGATCTACGCGCAGACGGCCGCCTACGGGCACTTCGGCCGTGAGCTGCCGGAGTTCACGTGGGAGCGCACCGACCGGGTCGACGAGCTGCGCGCGGCCGCCGGTCTCTGATCCGTCCGAGCCCATGCCGCTCGTCGCGCGCGTGCTGATCGACTCGCCGCTGCCTCAGCTCGACCGCCTGTTCGACTACGCGATCCCGCCCGCCCTGCGCGCAGACGCCGTGCCCGGCGTGCGCGTGAAGGTTCCCCTCCGCACCGCGGGGCGGGTCGTCGAGGGGTATCTCGTCGAGGTGGTCGAGCGGCCCGAGCCGTCGGTCGCGGGCAAGCCGCTGTCCGAGCTCGACGCGGTCGTCTCTCCGGTCGCCGTGCTCACGCCGGAGCTCTACGCCCTCGCTCGCCGCGTCGCCGACCGCGCCGCCGGGTCGGCGAGCGACATCCTCCGCCTCGTCATCCCGAAGCGCATGGTGCGCGCCGAGAAGGCGTGGCTCGCCGCGCGCGTGGCGGCGGTGGCGGATGCCTCGGACGCCGTGGTCTCGGGTGGCGGGGATTCCGGTGCGACGGGTGCGGATGCCGCTGTTTCGGATGCCGGTGCCGCGAAGGCTGCCGATGCCGATGCCGATGCGGCTGCCGATGCCGGTGTTGTGGATGCGGGGGCTTCGGATGCCGAGGCTTCGGCCGCCGGGGCGTCGGACACCGCGGCGTCGGACGTCGAGTCCACGGAACCTGCGGCGGCGGGCGTCGCGTGGGCGCGAGGCATCCTGAGCGACTTCCCGGACCTTCCCGCCGCTCTCGCGGACCACGCCCGGATCGCCCTCGACGCACCGCCCCGCCCCGCGGCGGCGGGCCCGTACGGCGCGTGGGCGGAGCTCGTCAGCGCGATCGCGCTCGACACGCTCGCCCGCGGGGAGAGCACGCTCATCGTCGTGCCCGACCAGCGCGATGAAGACCAGGTGCTCGCGGTGCTCGCCGCGCATGCGCCGGAGGGCGTGGTCGTGCAGGGTGACGCGCGCCGGTCGGGGCCGGAGCGCTACGCCTCGTACCTCCGCCTCCTCGGCGGCGAGACGGCGATCGTCGTCGGAAACCGCTCGACGGTCTACGCGCCGGCGGCGGACGTCGGCACCGTGATCATCTGGGACGACGGCGATCCGCTGCTGTCCGAGCAGCTGAGTCCCGGCGTGCACGCGCGCGACGCCGCGCTCGTGCGGCAGGAGCTCGAAGGGTCGGCCCTCGTGCTCGCCGGGCACACCCGCACGACCGACGTCGAACGCCTCGTGCAGCTCGGCTGGGTGCGCGAGGTCACGGCGCGCCGGCGGGAGAGCCCGACCGTCGTGCTCTCGGCCACCCGCGATGGCGAGGCGCGCGGCCAGCGGGTGCCGTCGGCGGCGTTCGCCGCCGCGCGTGAGGCCCTGACCCACGGTCCGGTGCTCGTGCAGGTCGCCCGGCCCGGCTACGCCCCGGTGCTCGTCTGCGCGGACTGCCGCACGCCGGCCCGCTGCCCGCACTGCACCGGTCCGCTGCGCTCGCGCCGGCCGGGCGCCGCGCCGGAGTGCACCTGGTGCGGGCGGACGATCGGCTCGTGGGCCTGCGGCAACTGTCAGAGCACGCGCCTGCGGATGGCCTCGTCGGGCAGCGAGCGCACCGCCGACGAGCTCGGTCGCGCCTTCCCGAACACGCGGGTCATCGTCGCCGACGGCGAGCACCCGGTCACCCGCGTCGACGCGCGGCCCGCGCTCGTGGTCGCGACCCGCGGCGCCGAGCCGCACGCCGACGGCGGCTACCGCGCCGTCATCCTGCTCGACGGGGATCGGATGCTGCTGGCCGAGCAGCTGCGCATCGGCGAGTCGTGCCTGCGCTGGTGGTCGAACGCCGCCGCCCTCGCCGCGCCCGGCGCTCCCGTGCACCTCGTCGGCGTCACCGGACCGGTCGCCCGCGCGCTCGCGACGTGGACGCAACCCGCCTACGCCCGCGCCGAGCTCGCCGACCGCGCACCCCTGCACATGCCGCCGACCGTCCGCGTCGCCGCGGTCGAGGGCACGGCGACGAGCGTCGAGACCGCGCTCGGCGCGCTCCGCGAGGCGGTGCCGACGCTCGACGCCGGCGCCGTGCTCGGTCCGGTGCCGCGCGACGGCAGCGGCGCGGGGGGAACGGCCACCAGCGGCTCTTCCGGCCGACCGGCGGGCACCGGCGCGGGCACCGGCGCCGGGGTGCGCGCGTTGGTGCGCTTCGACTACGCGCTCGGCCGGCCGGTCGCCGAGGCGCTCCGCGCCGCGGTCGTCGCCGACGCGCTGCACGGCCGCTCGCGAGACCGACGGGCGGGCGCCGACCGGTTCGCCCCCCGGACTACGCTGAAAGTGCGTCTCGACGTGCCCGAACTCGACCTCTGAGCGAGCGGCCCCGTCGAGGCCGTCCGACGTCAGGTCCACGCGGCACGCGCGATCTGCAAGCCCCACCACACCGAGGATCTCCCATGCGCATCGTCTTCGCCGGAACGCCGGCGCCCGCGGTCCCGTCCCTCACGGCGCTGGCCGCCTCGGCGCACGAGGTCGTCGGCGTCGTCACCCGCACCGACGCGCCGCTCGGCCGCAAGCGCGTGCTCACCCCGTCACCGGTCGCCCAGGCCGCGGGCGATCTCGGCCTGCCCGTGATCAAGGCCGACCGCCTCGACGCCGACGCCACCGCCGCGATCTCGTCGCTCGCGCCCGATCTCGGCGTGATCGTCGCCTACGGCGGCCTCGTGCGCGAGCCGCTGCTCTCGACACCGCGGCACGGCTGGATCAACCTGCACTTCTCGCTGCTGCCGCGCTGGCGCGGCGCCGCGCCCGTGCAGCACGCTCTCATCGCGGGCGATCGCACCACCGGAGCGGCGGTCTTCCAGCTCGTGCCCGCCCTCGACGCCGGCGACGTGTTCGCCGAGCTCCGCTACGACGTGCCGCGCGAGGCGACGGCGGGAGAGGTGCTGGGCACGCTCGCCGAGCTCGGCGCGGGACTTCTCACCGGCGTCGTCGACGACATCGCCGCGGGCACCGCGGTCGCGACGCCGCAGCGGGGCGAGGCGACGCTCGCGCCGAAGCTCACGCTCGCCGACGGCGCGCTCGACCTCACCGCTCCCGCCGCCGTCGTCATCGACCGGTACCGCGGCACGACGCCCGAGCCCGGCGCCCACCTCCTCGTCGACGGTCAGCGCCTCAAGGTGCTCGCCGCGCTCCGCGGCCCCGACACCGCGGCGGATGCCGGGGTGCTCGCGCCGGGCGAGTTCGGCCTGTCGGGCCGCGACGTGCTCGTCGGAGCGGGGGAGGGCACCGTGCTGCTGAAGACGGTGCAGCCGGCCGGCAAGGGCGCGATGCCCGCGGCCGACTGGTGGCGCGGGCGGCGCGGCGACGCTCCGCGCGCGGTCCTCCCGGGAACGGAGACCCGATGAGCGACGAACGCGACCGCGCCGGGAAGAGCGGCGCCCGCGGGTCGGGCGCGAAGCGCGGGCCCCAGCATCCGATCGGAAAGAGCGGCCCCCACCGTGCGGGCGGCCCCGCCCGCCCGTTCGACAAGAACAGCACCACGGGCGGCACCGAGCGTCCGGCACCCGGCCGCGGCCCGCGCTGGGTCGCGTACGACACCCTCCGCGCCGTGCACACCTCCGACGCGTACGCCAACCTGCTGCTGCCGCGGGCGATCACGCGCGCCGGCCTCTCCGGCCCCGATGCGGCTCTCGCCACCGAGCTCACCTACGGGACTCTCCGCCGCGAGGGCACCTACGACGCGATCATCGCCGACGCCGCGGCGCGCCCCGTCTCGGCGATCGACCCCGCTGTGCTCGACG
Source organism: Microbacterium sp. F2E (assembly GCF_020905435.1). NCBI lineage: Bacteria > Bacillati > Actinomycetota > Actinomycetes > Micrococcales > Microbacteriaceae > Microbacterium > Microbacterium sp. F2E. The sequence goes on from NZ_JAJJIB010000003.1 coordinate 34,518, forward strand.
CGCTGCGCCTCGGCACGCACCAGCTGGTGGCGATGCGGATCCCCACCCACGCCGCCGTGAACGAGACCGTGCGCCAGGTGCGGCAGGCCGCCGGCAAGCCGGCCGCCGGCTTTGCCAACGCGGTGCTCCGGCGCGTCTCGGAGCGCACCCGCGACGAGTGGCTCGACCGGCTCGAAGCCGCCGCGCGCTCCGACGACGAGCGCCTCGCCGTCCGCTACGCGCACCCGGTCTGGGTCATCCGCGCCTTCCGCCGCGCCCTCGACGCCGAAGGCCGCGCCGACGAGCTGGCGCTGCTCCTCGAAGCCGACAATGTCTCTCCCGTCGTCACGTTCGCCGCGCTCCCGGGGCTCGCCGAGATCCCGGCGGGCGCCGAGGCCACGCCCTACTCGCCGATCGGCTTCCGTTCCGCCGGCGGCGACCCGGCGGCGCTCGTCACCGCGTCGGGCGGCCGCGTCCGCGTGCAGGACGAGGGCTCGCAGCTCGCCGCACTAGCACTCACTCGCGCGCTCCCGGTGCGCGAGGGGGAGCGCTGGCTCGACCTGTGCGCCGCCCCCGGCGGCAAGACGGCGGTCCTCGCCGCCGAGGCCCTCGCCCACGGCGCGCTGCTCGAAGCCAACGAACTGTCCCCGGCCCGCGCGGGCCTCGTGCGCGACTCCGTCGCCGGGGTGCCGCTCGAGGTGCCGGTCTCGGAGGAGGACGGACGTGCGCGCGCCGGCCGCGGCCGCTACGACCGCATCCTCGTGGATGCCCCGTGCACGGGCCTCGGCGCGCTCCGCCGGCGCCCCGAAGCGCGCTGGCGCAAGCAGCCCGCCGACGTACCCGCGCTCGCGACCCTGCAGGGCGAACTGCTCGACGCGGCGCTCGGCGCCCTCGCCCCGGGCGGCATCGTCGCGTACGTGACGTGCTCGCCGCACCTCGCCGAGACCGCGGCCGTCGTCGCCGATGCGCTCCGCCGCAACGAGGGGATCGTCGAACTCGACGCCCGCGGCGTCGTGGCATCCCTCTCGCTCTCGCCGATCGATCTGCCCGATGTCGCCGGCACCGGGCGCGCGCAGCTGTGGCCGCACCGGCACGGCACCGACGCGATGTCGATCTCCCTGCTGCAGCGCGCCTGACGGGACGCCTCCGCGCGGGGCGCCCTGACCGACACCGGGCGCCGGGATCAGGCGCCGCATCGGGCGCCGGCATCCGGCGCCGGGATAAGCCGCGATAATGGGGCTCATGCCCGACCTTCGCATCAACCCCAGCATCCTCTCGGCCGACTTCGTGAACATGCAGGCCGACCTCGAGCGGATCGCGTCGGCCGACTTCGTGCACGCCGACGTGATGGACAACCACTTCGTGCCGAACCTCACCTTCGGGCCGCAGATGGTCGAGCGCATCCAGCAGACGAGCCCCGTGCCGCTCGATGTGCACCTGATGATCACCGATCCCGATCGCTGGGCGCCGGGCTACGCCGAGATCGGCGCGGCCTCGGTGACCTTCCACCTCGAGGCGGCGACCGCCCCGATCACGCTGGCCCGCCGGCTGCGCCAGCTCGGCGCGCGCGCCGGCGTCGCGGTGAAGCCCGCCACGCCGGTCGAGGGACTCTACGACGTGCTCGACGAGTTCGACCAGATCCTCGTGATGACCGTCGAGCCCGGCTTCGGCGGCCAGTCGTTCATGGCCGACCAGATGCCGAAGCTCGCGCGGCTCCACGACGAGGCCCGTCGGCGCGGATCGCAGGTGTGGCTTCAGGTCGACGGCGGCATCTCCGAGTCGACGATCGCCCAGGCCGCCGAGGCGGGGGCGGACACGTTCGTGGCGGGCTCCGCCGTGTTCGGGGCCGACGACCCGGGCCAGGCGATCGAGGCGCTGCGCCGCGAGGCATCCGCGCACCAGCACTGATTCCGGGTTTTGGGGCCTTCGCCCGCACCCGGTCTGCGCCCGCCTCAGGCCTCCACGCGCACCGTGCCGCCGAGTCCGTCGACCTGCTCGCGCAGCACGGCGAGCGCCGCCGGCTGCAGCTGCGTCACGCGGGTGAGATCGACGAGGAGCGGCGCGCTCGCGGCGGGCAGCTCGACGTTCCGCAGCGCGTTGAGCACGCGTTCCGCGCCGCTGAAGGACAGCTCCCCGTCGAGGGCGACGCGCACCGTGCCGTCCTCGCCGTGCGAGACGGCCACGTGCGGGGTGGCGATGCTCTGGTGCTGCTCGAACACGTGGAGGCCCAGCGCGTCGGAGAGGCGCTCGAGCAGCCGCTGACCGCGGGTGCTGTTCCCGTACTCGTCGAGTCTCGGGCTGAACACGCCCACCCCAAACTGCGACGGCGAGATGGCGATGACCCCGCCGGACACGCCGCTCTTGGCGGGGAGGCCGACGCGGATCAGCCACGAGCCCGACGCGTCGTACATGCCGCAGCTGGTCATGACCGATACGACGTCGCGCGCCGTGCGCGCCGACACCACCTGCTCGCCGGTCACCGGGTGCCGCCCGCCGAAGGCGAGCGTGCCGGCCATCACGGCGAGGTCGGCGACGGTGACGAGCACGGAGCACTGCCGGAAGTACGCCTCCACGACCTCGTGCGGGTCGGTCTCGATCACGCCGTACGAGCGCAGCAGGTGGGCGAGCGCGCGATTGCGGTCGCCCGTCGACGCCTCCGACGCGTAGACCTCCTCGTCGACCTGCAGCGTCCGCCCCGCGAACCGCGAGAGGCCTTCGACGATCCGCGCCGCGCGCTCGCCTGCACTCGGCCCCGGGATGAGGCCGGTCGTGGCGATCGCGCCGGCGTTGATGAGCGGGTTGGCGGGGCGGCCGGTGCCCTCCTCCAGGCTGATCGCGTTGAACGGCTCGCCGCTCGGCTCGACGCCCACGTGGCGCAGCACCTCGTCGCGCCCGAGGGCGTCGAGGGCGAGGGCGAAGACGAACGGCTTGGAGATCGACTGGATCGTGAACGGGTCCTCGTCGCCGAGCGCGATCCGGCGCCCGTGCGGGTCGGCGATCGCCAGCGCGAGGCGGTCGGGATCGGCGGAGGCGAGTTCGGGGATGTACTGGGCGGTCTCCCCGGCATCCTCCCCGCGCACCTCGTCGAGCACGGACGTGAGCATCTCGCGGACGGGATCCATGCCTCCCACCCTAGCGAGCCGCGGCCGGCGTCATCGGGTCATCCGACCCGCACGCCCGCGTCATCGAGGCGCCGGGCGCGCGGGGGACCGGTAGCCTGTCAGGGTGAAGACGTTCGACGGCCTGTTCGCAGAGCTCACCGCCACCGCGGCGGCCCGCCCGGAAGGCTCCGGGACGGTCGCGCAGCTCGACGCCGGGGTGCACGCCATCGGCAAGAAGGTCGTCGAGGAGGCCGCCGAGGTGTGGATGGCCGCGGAGTACCAGACGGATGCCGAGACGGCCGAGGAGATCTCGCAGCTGCTCTACCACCTGCAGGTGATGATGCTCGCGAAGGGTCTGAGCCTCGAAGACGTCTACCGACATCTCTGAGCCGCTCCCGCCGACAACCGCCGACACCGAAAGACACCGCACCATGCTGCGAATCGCCGTACCGAACAAGGGGTCGCTGGCCGACACCGCCGCCGAGATGCTCGCCGAAGCCGGATACACCGGCCGGCGCGATCCGATAGACCTGCACGTCATCGACCCGATCAACGAGGTCGAGTTCTTCTACCTGCGCCCGAAGGACATCGCCACCTACGTCGGCTCCGGCGCCCTCGACGTCGGCATCACCGGCCGCGATCTGCTGCTGGATGCCCGGATGCCGGGCGCCCGCGAGATCGAGCAGCTCGGCTTCGGCGCCTCGACGTTCCGCTTCGCCGGCCCTCCCGGCGCGTTCGCCTCGCTCGGCGACCTCGAGGGTCTGCGCGTCGCGACGGCGTATCCCGGCCTCGTCGACGCCTACCTCGACGACCACGGCGTCGCGGTCGACCTCGTGCCCCTCGACGGCGCCGTCGAGTCCGCGGTGCAGCTCGGCGTCGCCGACGCCGTCGCCGACGTCGTCTCGACCGGCACGACGCTCCGCCAGGCGGGCCTCGAGATCTTCGGTCCGGTGCTGGTCGAATCGGAGGCGGTGCTGATCGGCGCTCCCGACGAGGCCGCCGGCACCGAGACGCTGCTCCGGCGCCTGCGCGGTGTGCTCGTCGCGCGCCGGTACGTGCTGATCGACTATGACCTGCCCGCCGACCTCGTCGATGAGGCCGTCGCGATCGCGTCGGGCATCGAGTCGCCGACGATCTCGCCGCTGCGCGACCCCGCCTGGGTCGCCGTGCGCGTCATGACGCCGCGCGCGAGCGTCAACCAGGTGATGGATGCCCTGTACGCGATCGGTGCGCGAGCGATCCTCGTCACGCCCATCCACAACGCGAGGCTCTGACATGGCTCTCGCGAGCCGCGTCATCCCGTGTCTCGACGTCGCCGCCGGCCGCGTCGTGAAGGGGGTCAACTTCGCGAACCTCCGCGACATGGGCGATCCGGTCGAGCTCGCCGCGGCGTACTTCGCGCAGGGCGCCGACGAGCTGACGTTCCTCGACGTCACCGCGACGGTCGATGCCCGGGCGACGACGTACGACGTCGTCCGGCGCACCGCGGAGGAGGTCTTCATCCCGCTCACGGTGGGCGGGGGAGTGCGCACCGCCGACGACGTCGCGCGCCTGCTCGCCGTCGGGGCCGACAAGGTCGGGGTGAACTCCGCCGCGATCGCCCGCCCCGCTCTCGTCGACGAGATCGCCGACCGGTTCGGCGCGCAGGTGCTCGTGCTCTCCCTCGACGTCATGCGCGCCCCCGGCGCGCACTCCGGGTTCGTCGTGACGACGCACGGCGGTCGCACCAAGACGGAGCTCGACGCCCTCGACTGGGCCCGCGAGGCGATCGACCGCGGCGCGGGCGAGCTCCTCGTCAACTCGATCGACGCCGACGGCACGAAGGACGGCTTCGACCTCGAGCTCGTCGGGCTCATGCGCGAGGTCTCGTCGGTGCCGGTGATCGCCTCCGGCGGGGCGGGATCGGTGAGCGACTTCGCCCCGGCGATCCACGCGGGCGCCGACGCCGTGCTCGCGGCATCCGTGTTCCACTCCGGCGAGCTCACCGTCGGCGCCGTCAAGTCGGCTCTCGCCGCCGACGGAATCGAGGTGCGCCGATGAGCGCCGAGCCCACCTCCGAGCCGACGTCCGACACCCTCGAGGCGCGCATCGCCCGCGTCACGTTCAACGCCGACGGCCTCGTGCCCGCGATCATCCAGCAGCACGACAGCGGCGAGGTGCTGATGCTCGGCTGGATGGATGCCGAGGCCCTCCGCCGCACGCTCACCGAGGGTCGCGTGACGTTCTGGTCTCGCTCGCGTCAGGAGTACTGGCGCAAGGGCGACACGTCGGGTCACGCGCAGTACGTGCAGGGCGCGCGCCTCGACTGCGACGGTGACGCCGTGCTCGTGACGGTCGATCAGATCGGCGCCGCCTGCCACACCGGCGACCACACCTGCTTCGACGCCGACGACCTGGCGCCCGCCGCGGGCGCCGCCGGTTCGCCGTCCGAGGGCGCGCTGTGATCGCACGGGCACGCATGCTCGGCGTGCTCGCGATCATCCTGGGCGGCGCCGTCGCCATCATCGGCTCGACGCAGCCGTGGCTCGAGGTGACGCTCCGCTCGGGCGCCACCGAGGCGCTGGCGGTGCCGGGCGCCTCGGCGCTGCCCCTGCTCGCCCCGCTCAGCCTCGCGGCGCTGGCGCTCGGTCTCGCCCTGACCGTCGTCGGCCGTGTGCTGCGCTACGTGTTCGGCGTGATCGCGACCGCCATCGGCGTCGTGCTGCTGATCGGCTCGGCGCGGATCGCGATCGAGCGGCCCCTGGATGCCGTGGCGTCGGTCGTCACGAAGGCGACCGGTCTGTCGGGCGCCGACGCGATCGCCGACCTCGTCGATTCGGTCACCGCGACCGCGTGGCCCGTCGTCGTCGCTCTCGCGGGGCTCGTGATCGCGCTCGGCGGCCTGTGGACGCTCGCCACCGCGCACCGCTGGCGCAGCGGCGGCCGCCGGTTCGAGCGCGACGGCGCGCACGCGTCGACCTCGGCGCCCGCCGGTGCGGCCAGCCGACGCGGCGAGGCCCCGGTCGCCTCTCGCGACCGGGCGATCGACTCGTGGGACGACCTGTCGCACGGCGACGATCCGACCGCGCGCTAGACTGATCGCGACCCGCCACGCGCCCTCGAGGCACACCGAAGGAGAACCATGAGCAGCATCGACGACCCCGGCCACGGACACTCGCCGGCCGCTTGGACCGCCGTGGTGATCATGCTCCTGGCCGTCACGCTCGGCACGCTGTTCTTCGTCCTCGACATGCCCGCGCTCGTCTGGGCATCGGTCGGCCTCCTCGTCGGCGGTGCGATCGTCGGATGGGCGATGTCCAAGGCCGGCTACGGCGCCTACGGCGACAAGTACCAGCCGAAGCAGCACTGATCATGCTGGCAGACCTCACCGCCGGCGCGGTGGAGGATGCCGAGGCCCGCGCCGCTCGTCGGCCGCTCGCCGACGTCGAACGCGACGCTCTCGCGCAGGCTCCCGCCCTCGACGCTCTGGCCGCGCTCGCTCCGGCGGAGCGCACGAAGATCATCGCCGAGGTCAAGCGCGCAAGCCCGTCGCGCGGCGACCTCGCCGACATCCCCGATCCCGCCCTGCAGGCGGCGAGGTACGAGGAGGGCGGTGCGTCGGCGATCTCGGTGCTGACCGAGGGACGCCGGTTCAAGGGCTCGCTCGCCGATCTCGAAGCCGTCAAGGCACAGGTGTCGCGGCCCGTGCTGCGCAAGGACTTCGTCGCCACGCCGTACCAGGTGCTCGAGGCCCGGGCATCCGGGGCGGACCTCGTGCTCCTGATCGTCGCCGCGCTCGAGCAGCCCCTGCTGCAGCAGCTGCACGATCTCGTCCGCGAGCTCGGCATGACCCCGCTCGTCGAGACGCACTCGCGCGAAGAGCTGTCCCGCGCCGCCGACCTCGGTGCGACGCTCATCGGCGTCAACGCGCGGAACCTGTCGACGTTCGAGCTCGACCGCGACCTCTTCGGCTCGCTCGCCGGAGAGTTCCCGGAGGACGCCGTGAAGATCGCCGAGTCGGCGGTCATGGCCCCCGTCGACGTGGCGCACTACCGCGCGGCGGGCGCCGACGTCGTGCTCGTCGGCGAGGCGCTCGTCACGAACGACCCGGTCTCGACGCTGCACGCGTTCCTCGCAGCGGGCGACGTCCCGGCCGGGGAGCTCGCGGCGGGGGAGCTCGCGGCGGAAGATGTCACGGCCGAAGAAGGAGCATCCCGATGAGCCTGCGCGACCAACACGGCCCGTTCTTCGGCGAGTTCGGCGGCCGCTACATGCCCGAGTCGCTCATCGCCGCGATCGATGAGCTCACCGCGGTGTACGAGACGGCGATGGGCGATCCCGCGTTCGCGGCCGAGCTTGAAGCGCTGCTGCACTCGTACGCGGGCCGTCCCTCCGCGCTCACCGAGGTGCCGCGTTTCGCCGAGCACGCCGGCGGGGCGCGCGTCTTCCTCAAGCGCGAAGACCTCAACCACACCGGCTCGCACAAGATCAACAACGTGCTGGGCCAGGCGCTGCTCACGAAGCGCCTCGGCAAGACGCGCGTCATCGCCGAGACCGGTGCCGGACAGCACGGCGTCGCGACGGCGACCGCCGCGGCCCTCTTTGGGTTCGACTGCACGATCTACATGGGCGAGGTCGATACCGAGCGTCAGGCGCTCAACGTCGCCCGCATGCGGCTGCTCGGCGCGGAGGTGATTCCGGTCACGACGGGATCGCGCACCCTGAAGGACGCGATCAACGAGGCGTATCGCGACTGGGTGGCCTCGGTCGAGACGACGAACTACATCTTCGGCACGGCCGCCGGCCCGCACCCGTTCCCCGCGATGGTGCGCGATTTCCAGAAGATCATCTCCGAAGAGGCGCGCGCGCAGCTGCTCGAGACGACCGGGCGCCTCCCCGATGCGGTCATCGCCTGCGTCGGCGGCGGGTCGAACGCGATCGGGATGTTCGACGCGTTCCTCGACGACGAGGGCGTGCGCCTGTACGGCGTCGAGGCCGCCGGCGACGGCGTCGAGACCGAGAAGCACGCGGCATCCATCGAACGGGGACGCCCCGGCGTGCTGCACGGCGCGAAGACATACGTGCTGCAGGACGAGGACGGGCAGACCGTCGAGTCGCACTCGATCTCGGCAGGCCTCGACTACCCCGGGGTCGGCCCCGCGCACGCCTGGCTCTCCGACATCGGGCGTGCCGAGTACATCCCCGCGACGGATACCGAGGCGATGGACGCCCTGCGGCTGCTGAGCCGCACCGAGGGGATCATCCCCGCGATCGAGTCGGCGCACGCCCTCGCCGGGGCGCTCCGGATCGGCCGCGAGCTGGGGCCGGACGCGATCCTCGCGGTGAGCCTCTCCGGCCGCGGCGACAAGGACATGGACACCGCCGCCACGTGGTTCGGGCTGTACGACGAGGGCGAACGGCCCGTCGAGACCCCTCCCGCCGACGATGCCGCGCGCGGAGAGGGGATCGAGCTGTGAGCCGCGTCGCCGCCGCGATCGACGCCGCCGAGGCCGCCGGCCGAGGCGCCTTCGTCGGCTACCTGCCCATCGGCTACCCCGACCTGCAGACCTCGATCGACGCCGCGGTCGCCCTCGCCGAATCGGGTGCCGACGTGCTCGAGCTCGGTCCGCCCTACTCCGACCCGGTGATGGACGGCGTCGTCATCCAGGAGGCGACCCAGGCGGCCCTCGCCGCCGGCTTCCGCCTGCGCGACACCTTCACCGCGGTCCGCGAGATCGCCGCGCGCACCGACGTGCCGATCCTCGTGATGACGTACTGGAACCCCGTACTGCAGTACGGCGTCGACCGTTACGCCGACGACCTCCTCGCCGCCGGCGGCGCGGGGCTCATCACCCCCGACATCACTCCCGACGCGGCCGCCGAGTGGATCGCCGCCTCCGAGCGCACCGGGCTCGACCGCGTGTTCCTCGCGGCGCCGACCTCGACCGACGAGCGCCTCGAGATGATCGCCCGGGCATCCACCGGCTTCGTCTACACCGTTTCGACGATGGGCATCACGGGGGAGCGCGCCGAGCTGGATGCCGCGGCGCGCGGTCTCGTCGCACGTCTGCGCGAGCACGGCGTGCCGCGTGCGTGCGTCGGCATCGGCATCTCGACGCCCGAGCAGGTCGCCGGCGTCGTCGAGTACGCCGACGGGGCGATCGTGGGCACCACGCTCGTGCGCGCGCTCCGCGACGGCGGGGTCGAGGGCCTGCGCGCCGAGGCGCGCGCCCTGGTATCCGGCACCCCCCGCTGACCCCCCACCCATCCCCGCGAGCCGCTATCCCGCGGCCGAGCCGCCTCGTTCTGTGCGGGCCATATCGTGCCGGCTCGGCCAAAGCTTGGCGGGTCGGCGAAAGTGGGGGGATGCCTCGTGGGGGGCGGGGCGCGTGGGGTGGTGCGCGGGGCGAAGTAGACTGCCGTTCGTGCTCTTTTCGTCCTCCGTGGCCCTGTCGATCCCCAGTCCGCCGGTCAGCTCCTTCCAGCTCGGCCCGCTGACGATCCACTTCTACGCGCTGTGCATCCTCGCCGGCATCGTCGCGGCGGCCATCATGACGAACCACCGGCTCACGAAGCGCGGCGCCGAGCCGTGGGTCGTGATCGACATCTGCCTGCTCGCCGTGCCGCTGGCGATCATCGGCGCGCGCATCTTCCACGTCGTCACCCACTGGGGCTTCTACTTCGGCGAGGGCAAGGACTTCTGGGCGGTCTTCCGCATCTGGGAGGGCGGCATCGCGATCTTCGGCGCCCTCATCGGCGGCGCGATCGGCGCGTGGCTCGGCTGCAAGTGGACCGGAATCCGGTTCTGGACGTTCGCCGACGCCCTCGCTCCGGGCCTCCTCCTCGCCCAGGCGATGGGCCGGTTCGGCAACTGGTTCAACCAGGAGCTCTACGGCCTCCCCACCGACCTGCCCTGGGGTCTTCAGATCGACTACCCGAACGCCGCGTGGCCGGTCGGCCTGCCCGAGGGCACCCTGTTCCACCCGACGTTCCTCTACGAGGCCATCTGGAACGTGCTGGGCGTCATCTTCCTGCTCTGGGCCGATAAGCGCTTCACCCTGCAGTGGGGACGCCTCTTCGCGCTCTACCTCGTCTGGTACAGCGCCGGGCGGATCGTGTGGGAGAACATCCGCATCGATCCGAGCGAGGTCTTCCTGGGCCTGCGCACGAACGTGTGGGCCGCGATCATCGGCGTCGTGGTCGGTCTCGTGATATTCTTCGTGCAGAAGCGCCGCCACCCGGGCCTCGAGCCCTCGCCCTACTACCCGGGGCGCGAATGGACCGGCGGCGGGAATGTACAATCACAGGACACCGATGCATTCGTCGACGTCAGCGCACCCCCGACGTCCGAATCCACCGCGGACACCGCCACAAGCACAGTCGTCTCCAGGTAACACCCCGCAGGACATCAGGGCCGACGTCGTCCCCGTCTCAGCAAGACTATGAGGACGGTAGCTATGGCCTCCAGCCCCCGTCGTGAAGACACCACCCGGCACGCCTCCGCGTTCCCCGTCAAGCAGGGCATGTACAACCCTGCCTTCGAGAAGGATGCCTGCGGGCTCGCGATGGTCGCGACGCTCCGCGGCGAGCCGGGGCACGACATCGTGCAGCTGGCCCTCGAGGCGCTTCGCAACCTCGAGCACCGCGGTGCGATCGGCTCCGACGCGGGTACGGGAGACGGCGCCGGCATCCTGACGCAGATGCCGGATGCCTTCCTCCGCGCGGTCACGCACTTCGACCTGCCGCCGGCGGGTGAGTACGCGGCGGGCATGGCGTTCCTGCCGCGCGACGACGACGAGCGCGCCGCCGTCAAGGCAGGCGTCGAACAGATCGCCGCCGCCGAGGGGCTGACGGTGCTCGGCTGGCGCGAGGTGCCGACGGTGGAGGAGCACCTCGGCAAGCTCGCCTACGCCGCGCGCCCCGCATTCGAGCAGCTGTTCGTCTCGCGCCCCGCCGTCGGCGACGCGCCCGCGCTCGCGGGCATCGACCTCGACCGCCGTGTCTACCGGCTGCGCAAGCGTGCACGCCGCGAGCACGACGCCTACTTCGTGTCGCTGAGCGCCCGCACGCTCGGGTACAAGGGCATGGTCACGACCCTCCAGCTCGAGCCGTTCTACCCCGATCTGCAGGACGAGCGCTTCGAGAGCGAGCTCGCCGTCGTGCACTCGCGCTACTCGACGAACACGTTCCCGTCGTGGCCGCTTGCGCAGCCGCTGCGGATGCTCGCCCACAACGGCGAGATCAACACCGTCGGCGCCAACCGCAACTGGATGCGCGCCCGCCAGTCGCAGCTCGAGTCCGAGCTCGTCGGCGACATCCGCCCGCTCCTGCCGATCTGCACGGGCGGCGCGAGCGACTCGGCCTCGTTCGACGAGGTGCTGGAGCTGCTCACCCTCACCGGGCGCAGCCTCCCGCACGCGATCATGATGATGGTGCCTGAGGCCTACGAGAAGCAGACCGGCATCGCGCCCGACCTCCGCGCCTTCTACGAGTACCACTCGATGCAGATGGAGCCGTGGGACGGCCCCGCCGCGCTGATCTTCACCGACGGCACCCTCGTCGGCGCGACCCTCGACCGCAACGGCCTGCGCCCCGGACGCTGGACCGAGACGACCGACGGACTCGTCGTGATCGGCTCGGAGACGGGCGTGCTCGACTTCGCCCCCGAGCGCATCAAGCGCCGCGGACGCCTCCGCCCGGGGCGCATGTTCGTCGTCGACACCGCCCAGCAGCGGATCATCGAGGACGACGAGGTCAAGCGCGACCTCGCGGCCCTCCAGCCCTGGCAGGAATGGCTCGACGCGGGTCGGGTGCGCCTGAAGGACCTCCCCGAGCGCGAGCACATCGTGCACCCGATCGCCTCGATCACGCGCCGCCAGCGGACGTTCGGCTACACCGAGGAAGAGGTGCGCATCCTCCTCACGCCGATGGGCCAGAACGGCGCCGAACCGCTCGGCGCGATGGGGTCGGATGCCCCGATCGCGGTGCTCAGCGAACGGCCGCGCCTGCTCTTCGACTACTTCGTGCAGCAGTTCGCGCAGGTGACCAACCCGCCGCTCGACTCGATCCGCGAAGAGGTCGTCACCTCGCTCGCCCTCGGTCTCGGTCCGGAGCGGAACCTCCTCGATTGGGGGCCCGACCACACCCGCACGATCACCCTCGACTTCCCGGTGATCGACAACGACGAACTGGCGAAGCTGCAGAACATCGACAAGGCGCTGCCGGGCCGGCGGTCGGTGACCGTGCGCGGGCTGTACCACGCCGCGAAGGGGCCGGATGCCTTGGAGCACCGCCTCGACGAGATGTGCGCCGAGGTCGACGCGGCGATCGAGCAGGGTGCCGAGTTCATCATCCTGAGCGACCGCGACTCGAACAAGGACCTCGTCCCGATCCCATCGCTGCTCATGCTCTCCGCAGTGCACCACCATCTCATCCGCCGTGAGAACCGCATGAAGGTCGGTCTCGTCGTCGAGGCGGGCGACGTGCGCGAAGTGCACCACGTCGCGACGCTCATCGGATACGGGGCATCCGCCGTCAACCCGTATCTCGCGATGGAGACCGTCGAGTACCTCGTGCGCGCGGGCTTCATCGCCAGCGTCACGCCCGAGAAGGCGGTCAAGAACCTCATCTACGCGCTCGGCAAGGGCGTCCTGAAGATCATGTCAAAGATGGGCATCTCCACGGTGTCGTCCTACGCGGGGTCGCAGGTCTTCGAGGCCGTGGGGCTCTCGGAGGAGGTGGTCGCGAAGTACTTCACGGGCACCGAGACGAAGCTCGGCGGCATCGGCATTCGCGAGATCGCCGCCGAGAACCAGGCGCGCCACGACTACGCCTATCCCGAAAACGGCGCCGTCCGTGCGCACGAGCGGCTGTGGACCGGCGGTGAGTACCAGTGGCGCCGTGACGGCGCACCGCACCTGTTCAACCCCGACACGGTGTTCCGTCTGCAGCATTCGACGCGGGCTCGCCGCTACGACATCTTCCGCGAGTACACGAAGCTCGTCGACGACCAGGCATCCGAGCTCAAGACGCTCCGCGGCCTGTTCCGGCTGAAGACGGGGGAGCGCCAGCCCGTCCCGATCGACGAGGTCGAGCCCGTCGAGTCGATCGTGAAGCGGTTCTCCACCGGCGCGATGAGCTACGGCTCCATCTCGAAGGAGGCGCACGAGACCCTCGCGATCGCGATGAACTCCATCGGCGCCAAGTCGAACACCGGAGAGGGTGGCGAAGACGTCGACCGCCTGCTCGATCCCGCTCGCCGGAGCGCCATCAAGCAGGTGGCCTCGGGCCGGTTCGGGGTCACGAGCATGTACCTCACGCATGCCGACGACATCCAGATCAAGCTCGCCCAGGGCGCGAAGCCCGGCGAAGGCGGCCAGCTGCCGCCCGGCAAGGTGTACCCGTGGATCGCCCGCACCCGCGGCGGCACCGCCGGCGTGGGCCTCATCTCCCCGCCTCCGCACCACGACATCTACTCGATCGAAGACCTCAAGCAGCTGATCTTCGACCTCAAGCGCGCGAACCCGGCAGCCCGCGTGCACGTCAAGCTCGTCAGCCAGTCGGGCATCGGCGCGGTCGCCGCGGGCACTGCCAAGGCCCTCGCCGACGTCATCCTCGTCTCCGGCCACGACGGCGGCACGGGCGCGTCCCCGCTCAACTCCCTCAAGCACGCCGGCACTCCGTGGGAGCTCGGCCTCGCCGAGACGCAGCAGACGCTCATGCTCAACGACATGCGCGACCGCGTCGTCGTGCAGGCGGACGGGCAGCTGAAGACCGGCCGCGACGTCATCATCGCCGCGCTCCTGGGCGCCGAGGAGTTCGGGTTCGCGACGACGGCGCTGGTGGTGGAGGGCTGCGTCATGATGCGGGTCTGCCACCTCGACACCTGCCCCGTCGGTGTCGCAACCCAGAACCCGGTGCTGCGCAGCCGCTTCACAGGCAAGCCCGAGTTCGTGGTGACCTTCATGCAGTTCCTCGCCGAGGAGGTGCGCGAGTACCTCGCCGACCTGGGGTTCCGTTCGCTCGACGAGGCGATCGGGCGCAGCGACCTGCTCGATGTGAACGGGGCGATCGAGCACTGGAAGGCGTCGGGGCTCGACCTCGCGCCGATCCTCGACGGCCCCGCCTTCGCCGACGACGTGCCACGCCGTCACGCCCGCGACCAGGACCACGAGCTCGAGAAGCACTTCGACGTGCCGCTCATCGAGCAGGCCCAGGACGTCATTGCGCACGGCGGCCACTTCGAGGTGTCGCTGCCGATCCGCAACACCGAGCGGGCCGTGGGCACGATGCTCGGCAACCGGGTGACCCTCGCCCACGGCGAGCACGGTCTGCCGGCCAGCACCATCGAGATCAACCTCACGGGGTCCGCCGGGCAGTCGTTCGGCGCGTTCCTTCCCGCCGGCATCACGCTGCGCCTCGAGGGCGACTCGAACGACTACGTCGGCAAGGGGCTCTCTGGCGGACAGATCGTCGTCCGCCCGCCGCAGGGCGCCACGTTCGACGCCTCCCGCAACGTCATCGCCGGCAACGTCATCGGCTACGGCGCGACGCAGGGCAGCATGTTCCTGCGCGGTATCGTCGGCGAACGGTTCCTCGTGCGCAACTCGGGTGCCACCGCCGTCGTTGAAGGCGTCGGAGACCATGCCCTCGAGTACATGACCGGTGGACTCGCCGTGATCCTGGGGGCAACGGGGCAGAACCTCGGCGCCGGCATGTCCGGCGGCTCCGCGTACGTCTACAAGCTCGACCGCGAACTGGTGAATCGTGAGGCGCTCGCCAGCGGCGAGCTGGAGCTCCTTGGGCTGGGGTCGGGCGACGTGGAGATCCTCCGTGATCTGCTCGAACGCCACGTCGCCGAGACGGGGTCGACCCTGGCATCCGCGCTTTTGGACGACTTCGAGGCGGAGGCCGAGAACTTCGTCCGCGTGCTGCCGCGTGACTACGCGGCCGTGCTGCAAACCCGACAGGACGCCGCCGCCGAGGGGCTCGACCCCGACAGCGACGTCGTCTGGACCCGTATCCTGGAGGTGACCGGTGGCTGACCCCAAGGGCTTTCTGAAGACCACCGAGCGCGAGCTCCCGGCGCGTCGGCCGGTTCCCGTGCGCATCATGGACTGGAAAGAGGTGTACGAGCCGGGCGACTCGGCCGTGCTCCGTCGCCAGGCCGGACGCTGCATGGACTGCGGCATCCCGTTCTGCCACAAGGGCTGTCCGCTCGGGAACCTCATCCCCGAGTGGAATGACCTCATGTGGCGCGGCCAGGGCCGGGCCGCGATCGAGCGGCTGCACGCGACGAACAACTTCCCGGAGTTCACCGGCCGGCTCTGCCCGGCGCCGTGCGAGTCGTCGTGCGTGCTGGGCATCAACCAGCCCGCCGTCACGATCAAGCAGATCGAGGTCTCGACGATCGACGAGGCCTTCGCGAACGGCTGGGTCGAGCCGGTGCCGCCGGGGCGCCTGACCGGCAAGACCGTCGCCGTCGTGGGCTCGGGCCCCGCAGGTCTCGCCGCCGCGCAGCAGCTGACGCGCGCCGGCCACACCGTCGCGGTGTTCGAGCGCGACGACCGCATCGGCGGACTGCTGCGCTACGGCATCCCCGACTTCAAGATGGAGAAGCGCCACCTCGAATCGCGCCTGCGCCAGATGCAGGACGAGGGCACGCGCTTCCGCGCGGGCGTCGAGATCGGCGTCGACATCACGTGGAGCGAGCTGCGGGCGCGCTACGACGCCGTCGTCATCGCGACCGGATCGACCGAGGCCCGCGACATCCCCATCCCGGGGCGCGATCTCGACGGCGTGCACTTCGCGATGGAGTACCTCGTCGAGTCGAACAAGGCGGTCGCGGGCGACCAGGTGTCGCACCAGATCCACGCCGAGGGTAAGCACGTCATCGTGATCGGCGGCGGCGACACGGGCGCCGACTGCATCGGCACCGCGCACCGTCAGGGCGCGCTCAGCGTGACCAATCTCGCGATCGGCAAGCAGCCGCCGACGGCGCGCCCCGACCACCAGCCGTGGCCCACCATGCCCACGCTGTTCGAGGTCTCCTCCGCCCACGAAGAGGGCGGGGAACGCACGTACCTGGCATCCACCGTCGAGTTCCTCGGCAACGAGGCGGGCGAGGTGCGCGGTCTGCGTCTTGCCGAGACGGCGTACCTGCCCGACGGTCGCCGCGTGCCCAAGAGCGGCACCGAGCGCGAGATCCCCGCCGACCTCGTTCTCATCGCGATGGGTTTCACCGGCCCGGAGCGCGGCACGCTCGAGGAGCAGCTGGGTACCGTGTTCACGGGCCGCGGCAATGTCGAGCGCGGTGACGACTACCAGTCGACCGCTCCCGGCGTATTCGTGGCCGGGGACGCCGGCCGTGGCCAGTCGCTGATCGTCTGGGCGATCGCGGAGGGTCGCGCGGCGGCCGCGGCGGTGGACGAATACCTCATGGGTCGCACCAACCTGCCTTCGCCCGTCGGGCCGAGGGACATCGCAATCGGTCTCCAGCCCGCGTAGGCTGGATCCACCCTCGAAACCGAACACAGACCGGAGATCAGTCAGTGAGACGCGCGAAGATCGTCGCCACCCTGGGGCCCGCCACCGAGTCGTATGAGATGATCCGTGCGATCATCGACGCCGGTGTCGACGTGGCCCGCTTGAACCTCAGCCACGGCTCCTACGCCGAGCACGAAGGCCGTTTCGCCAACGTGCGCAAGGCTGCCGACGACGCGGGCCGCGCCGTCGCCATCCTCGTCGACCTGCAGGGGCCGAAGATCCGTCTCGGCAAGTTCAGCGATGGACCGCACGAGCTCGCCGTGGGCGACACCTTCCGCATCACGACGGACGACGTCGTGGGCACCCGCGACCTCGTCGGCACGACATTCAAGGGTCTCGCGGGCGACGTGAAGCCGGGGGACTCCCTCCTGATCGACGACGGCAAGGTACGCGTGCAGGTCGAGAGCGTCGACGGCCCCGTCGTGACGACGAAGGTGGCCGTCCCGGGCACGGTTTCGAACAACAAGGGCATCAACCTGCCCGGCGTCGCCGTGAGCGTCCCCGCGCTTTCGGAGAAGGACGAGCAAGACCTGCGGTGGGGGCTGCAGGCCGGAGCCGACCTCATCGCCCTGTCGTTCGTGCGCGACGCCGCCGACATCACCCGTGTGCACGAGATCATGGCGGAGGAGGGGCGCAAGATCCCCGTCATCGCGAAGATCGAGAAGCCGCAGGCCGTCGACAACCTCGAAGAGATCATCGACGCCTTCGACGGCATCATGGTCGCCCGCGGCGACCTCGCCGTCGAGCTGCCGCTCGAAGCCGTCCCGATCGTCCAGAAGGAGGCTGTCGAGCTCTGCCGCCGCATGGCGAAGCCGGTCATCGTCGCGACGCAGATGCTCGAGTCGATGACGTACTCTCCGGTGCCCACCCGTGCCGAGGCATCCGACGTCGCCAACGCCGTCCTCGACGGCACCGACGCGGTCATGCTCTCGGGCGAGACGAGCGTCGGCAAGTACCCGGTCCTCACGGTGCAGACGATGGCCCGCATCGTCGAATCGACGGAAGACCACGGTCTCGAGCGCATCCCCCCGGTCAGCGCGAAGCCCCGCACGCAGGGTGGCATCATCACGCTGGCCGCGAACGAGGTCGCCGAGTTCGTCGGGGCGAAGTTCATCTGCATCTTCACCGAGTCGGGCGATACCGCGCGTCGCATGTCGCGCCTGCGCCCAGGCATCCCGATGATGGCGTTCGCGGTCGACCCCGCGATCCGCCGTCGTATGGCGCTCACGTGGGGCGTGCAGTCGACGCTCGTCGAGCACGTCGCGCACACCGACCTCATGTTCATCCAGGTCGACGAGTTCTTCCTCGGCCAGGGACTCGCGAAGGAAGGCGACAAGGTCGTCGTGATCTCGGGTTCGCCTCCCGGAATCATCGGATCGACCAACGACATCCGCATCCACAAGATCGGCGACGCCGTCAACGGCAACGCGCCCATCTACCAGTCGGAGAAGTAGTCGGTCGACAGACATGACGAAGGGCGGATGCCGGGGGAGACCCCGCATCCGCCCTTCGGCGTTCTCACGCTCGTGCCGGTGGTGGGAGTCGAACCCACACGCCCTTTCAGGCAACCGAGTTTGAGTCGGTCGCGTCTGCCATTCCGCCACACCGGCGCACGTCCAGAAGAGACTATCGCAGGTGCGCCCTCTCGCTGGCTCTAGGATGGACAGGTGACTGAGCAGGAACTGAACCCCGCCTCGAACCCGTCTGCCCCGCGCCGGGTCGTCGTCGCCGAGGATGAATCGCTGATCCGCCTCGACATCGTCGAAATCCTCCGCGACAACGGCTTCGACGTCGTCGGAGAAGCCGGCGACGGTGAGACGGCCGTCCAACTGGCGACCGAGCTGCGCCCCGACCTCGTCATCATGGACGTGAAGATGCCCGTCCTGGACGGCATCTCCGCCGCCGAGAAGCTGAGCAAGAACCACGTCGCCCCCGTCGTGCTGCTGACGGCCTTCAGCCAGAAGGAGCTCGTCGAGCGGGCGAGTGAAGCCGGCGCCCTCGCGTACGTCGTGAAGCCCTTCACGCCGAACGGCCTGCTGCCGGCGATCGAGATCGCCCTCGCCCGCTACGAGCAGATCATCACGCTCGAGGCCGAGGTCGCCGATATGGTCGAGCGCTTCGAGACCCGCAAGCTCGTCGACCGGGCCAAGGGCCTCCTCAACGAGAAGATGGGCCTCAGCGAGCCGGAGGCGTTCCGTTGGATCCAGAAGGCGTCGATGGACCGTCGCCTCACGATGCAGGACGTCGCCAAGGCGATCATCGAGCAGCTCTCGCCCAAGAAGGCCTGACCCGCCGCCGCGCCCCGCGTGCGGGTGGGCGGATGCCTCGGTCAGGCGCCGGGGCGGTCGGTGATCATGTTGGTGATGCGGATCGTCGAGCAACGGCGACCCTGATCGTCGGTCACCGCGATCTCGTGCACCGTGATCGAGCGGCCGAGGTGCACGGGCGTGCAGACGCCCGTGACGATGCCGCTCGTGGCCGAGCGGGTGTGCGTCGCGTTGATGTCGACACCGACCGCGAGGCGGTCGGGCCCGGCGTGCAGGTTCGCCGCCATCGAGCCGAGCGACTCGCCGAGCACGACGTACGCACCGCCGTGCAGGAGCCCGACGGGCTGCGTGTTCCCCTCGACCGGCATGGTGGCCACCGAGCGCTCGATCGAGAATTCCGTGAACTCGATGCCCATCTTCT
The DNA here is from genome assembly GCF_020905435.1 of Microbacterium sp. F2E. Classification (NCBI taxonomy): domain Bacteria; kingdom Bacillati; phylum Actinomycetota; class Actinomycetes; order Micrococcales; family Microbacteriaceae; genus Microbacterium; species Microbacterium sp. F2E. Next base: position 53,810 of record NZ_JAJJIB010000003.1, read on the forward strand.
CGGCGAGAGCGCCCATCCCGCGGCGCCGTGCCCAGTCGAGACCGTCGGATGCCAGGGCGGGGGAATCTGAGCTCATCGTTCACCTTCGAGATCGAGCGGCGGGAGTGTCCGGACCCCTGACTACGCTGGTGGGGTGACGGACTCGGAAAAGCCTACCCTTCTCGTCGTCGACGGCCACTCGCTGGCCTACCGCGCGTTCTTCGCGCTGCCCGTCGACAACTTCTCCACGAAGGACGGGCAGCACACCAACGGCATCTACGGGTTCCTGTCGATGTTCGTGAACCTCGTCAAGGCCGAGCAGCCGACGCATCTGGCGGTCGCGTTCGACACCTCGCGGCACTCCTTCCGCACCGACGAGTACCCCGAGTACAAGGCGACCCGGTCGGAGTCCCCCGCCGAGTTCAAGGGTCAGATCCCTCTGCTGCAGGATGCCCTGGCGGCGATGAACGTCCCCGTGCTGACCAAGGAGGGGATCGAGGCCGACGACATCCTCGCGACGCTCGCGACCGAGGGCGCGGCGGCGGGCTACGACGTCCTCGTCTGCTCGGGCGACCGCGACACGATCCAGCTCGTCACCGACGACGTGACCCTGCTGTACCCGAGCGTGCAGGGCGTGTCGCAGCTCAAGCGATACACCCCCGACGCCGTGGTCGAGAAGTACGGCCTGCCGCCGGCGAACTATCCCGACATCGCGGCTCTCGTCGGCGAGACGAGCGACAACCTCCCCGGGGTCCCGAAAGTCGGCGAGAAGACCGCGGTCAAGTGGCTCACGCAGTGGGGCAGCCTCGACGCTCTGCTCGAGAACGCCGATAAGATCACCGGGGTCGTGGGCGGCAACCTGCGCGAGCACCTCGACGACGTGCGCCGCAACCGCTCGCTCAACGCGCTGCTGCGCGACGTCGAGCTCCCGGTCGGGCTCGACGACCTCGCGGTGCAGCCGATCGACGCGCAGGGTGTGCGCGACATCTTCGCGCGGCTCGAGTTCCGCACACTGCTGCCGCGCGTGTTCGACGCGATGGGCGGAGGGGACGACGAGGCATCCTCGGCCGCGCCCGCCGTGGCCGCTCCCGCCCCCGCGCAGCTCGATCCGCAGGCTCTGGCCGACTGGGTGGCGGCGCGAGAGGGCGAGCTCGCCCTGACCGTGACGATCGACGGCGGGCTGCCGCGCCGCATCGGCGTGGCGGGGTCGGATGCCGCTGTCGAGGCGGACTGGAGCGACGGGCTCGCCGCGGCGCTACGCGGGTGGCTCGAGTCCGACGCGCCCAAGGTCCTCACCGACGCGAAGCCTCAGGTGAAGGCCCTCAGCCGGTCGGGCATCGCGCTCGGGGGCCTCGCGTTCGACCCCATCCTCGCCGGCTGGCTGCAGCGACCGAGCTTTCCAGACAAGACGCTCGGCGACCTCGTCGAGCGATACCTCGACGAGAAGCTGCCCGAGGCCGATCCGCGCCAGCTCGTGCCCGAGACCGAGGGCGCGACACCCGGTCAGCTGGGCTGGTACGCCCTGCGCGTGACCGAGCGGATCCGCGAAGAGATGCCCGCGTCGGTCGCCGCAGTGCTCACCGACATCGAGCTGCCGACTCTCGGCGCGCTGGCCGATATGGAGCTCGCCGGGGTCGCCGTCTCGCACGAGAAGCTCTCCGGGTTCTCGGCCGAGCTCGCGGCGCGCGCCGACGACATCGCCCAGCGCGCGTACGCCGAGATCGACCGCGAGGTGAACCTCGGCTCGCCCAAGCAGCTGCAAGAGGTGCTGTTCGAGCAGCTTCAGCTGCCGAAGACGCGCAAGACCAAGACCGGGTACTCGACGGATGCCGCGGTGCTCGCCGATCTGCAGGAATCGAACCCGCACCCCTTCCTCGATCTGCTGCTGCAGCATCGCGAGGCGACGAAGCTCCGCCAGATCATCGAGTCGCTCGACGTCGCGATCGGACCCGACGGGCGCGCGCACACGACGTATCTGCAGACGGGCAGCCAGACGGGGCGACTCTCGAGCACCGACCCGAACCTGCAGAACATCCCGATCCGCAACGAGGAGTCGCACCGCATCCGCGCCGCGTTCGAGGTCGGCGACGGATACGAGACGCTGCTCACGGCCGACTATTCGCAGATCGAGATGCGCATCATGGCGCATCTCTCGGGCGACGCGGGGCTCATCGAGGCGTTCAACTCGGGCGAGGACCTGCACCGCTTCGTCGGCGCGCGCGTATTCGGTGTCGCCCCCGCCGATGTCACGCCCGCGATGCGCACGAAGGTGAAGGCGATGAGCTACGGCCTCGTCTACGGGCTCAGCGCGTTCGGGCTGTCCAAGCAGCTGCGGATCGACCAGTCCGAGGCGAAGCTGCTGATGACCGAGTACTTCGCCCGGTTCGGCGCGGTGCGCGACTATCTGCGCGAGTCGGTCGCTCAGGCGCGCGTCGACGGATACACCGAGACGATCTTCGGCCGCCGCCGGCCGTTCCCCGACCTCGCCAGCCCCAACCGCGTGCTCCGCGAGAACGCCGAGCGGGCGGCGCTCAACGCCCCGATCCAGGGGAGCGCGGCCGACATCATGAAGCTCGGCCTCCTGCACATCCATGACCAGCTCATTACCGACGGGCTGCGCTCGCGCGTGCTGCTGCAGATCCACGACGAGCTCGTCGTCGAGGTGGCGCCGGGGGAGTGGGACGCGGTGGAGGCGATCGTGCGACAGCGCATGGGCGACGCCGCCGAGCTGTCCGTGCCGCTTGACGTGCAGATCGGGCGCGGCGCGAACTGGGACGTCGCCGGGCACTGACCGGCGCGACCCGGCGCGACCGGCATCCACCCGGCGCGACGGGCACCGGCATCCACTGACACGCGGTGGCGCCCGGCGTGGGATTAGGCTCGAAGGATGACCGACGCACAGTCCACTCCGCGTACCCCCACGGCCATCGATCAGATCGCCGAGGCGTGGGTCGACGACATCGCCGAGATGCTGCCGACCGTCGCGACCTACATCGGCCGCTTCGAGCACAACGGACGCCTCGAAGACCTCTCGCCCGCGGGGCACGAGGCCCGCAACCGTGCCGCTCAGGCGACGCTCGCCGCTCTCGAGGCGGCGGAGCCCGTCGACGAGGTCGACGTCGTCACGAAGGCCGACCTGGCGGGCGATCTGCGCCTCTCGCTCGAGCTGTACGAGGCCGGCGCGCACCTGCGCGACCTCAACGTGATCGCCTCGCCGCCGCAGGACCTCCGGAGCGTGTTCGACCTCATGCCGACCGACACGGTCGAGGACTGGACGCTGATCTCCGATCGGCTGCGTGCCGTACCCGCCGCGCTCGACGGCTACGTGCAGACCCTCCGCGCGGGCATCGAGGCGGGCGTCGTGCCGGCTCGCCGACAGGTGCGCGAGGTCGTCACCCAGATCGCGCGCTACACGGCCGACAACGGATTCTTCGCCTCGTTCGCGCACGAGGCGGCGCCCGCCGAGGGGCACCTGCCGGCCTCGCTCGCACGCGCCGTCGCCGAGCACGCCGGTGCCGCGCGCGTCGCGTACGACGAGCTGGCCGACTTCCTGCGCGACGAACTGGCACCGGTGGCATCCGAGCACGATGCCGTCGGTCGGGAGCTCTACGCGCTGCACTCGCGCCGCTTCCTCGGCGCGGAGATCGACCTCGACGAGACGTACGAGTGGGGTGTCGCGGAGCTCGCCCGCATGGTCGCCGAGCAGGAGTCGATCGCGAACGAGATCCTCCCCGGTGCGACCGTGGAGGAGGCCGTCGCGTTCCTCGAGCAGGACCCGGAGCGCAAGCTCCACGGCACCGACGCGCTGCAGAAGTGGATGCAGGAGACCAGCGACCGGGCCGTCGCCGAGCTCGGTGAGAGCCACTTCGACATCCCCGAGCCGATCCGCACCCTCGAGTGCATGATCGCGCCGACCAACGAGGGTGGCATCTACTACACAGGCCCCACCGACGACTTCTCCCGCCCGGGCCGGATGTGGTGGTCGGTGCCCGAGGGCGTCGACTCGTTCGACACGTGGCGCGAACTGACCACGGTCTACCACGAGGGCGTGCCGGGCCATCACCTGCAGATCGCGCAGGCGGTCTACAACCGCGCCGAGCTCAACTCGTGGCGGCGGCTGCTCGCCGGATCGAGCGGGCACGCCGAGGGCTGGGCGCTCTACGCCGAGCGGCTGATGGAGCAGCTCGGCTACCTCGACGACCCGGCCGACCGGCTCGGCATGCTCGACGGTCAGCGCATGCGCGCCGCCCGCGTCGTGCTCGACATCGGCGTGCACCTCGGCAAGCCGCGCCTCGACGGCGAAGGGGTGTGGGATGCCGACTACGCGCACGAGTTCATGCGCCGGAACGTCAACATGCCCGACGAGTTCATCCAGTTCGAGGTGAACCGCTACCTCGGCTGGCCGGGCCAGGCTCCCTCGTACAAGGTCGGCCAGCGCATCTGGGAGCAGATCCGCGACGAGACCGCCGAACGCGAGGGCGACGACTTCGACATCAAGCGGTTCCACATGCGCGCCCTGCGTCTGGGCGGCGTCGGACTCGACACCCTCCGCCTCGCGCTCGCGAACTGAATCGGCTCAGCACGCGGGCCGGTCATCTGCGTCCGGTGCGATCGTGCGGAGGTGCACACGTGCGGTCGGACGTTGACGGGTTCTCCGTCGCCGTCCGACCGCAGAGGTCTCATCCTCCTGTGTGCGAGGTGCACGCCAGCTCCGTCAAGACCCCTCGTCTGGCCAGCGGGTCATTCCGAAGCGGCTCCACCGAGGCCACCCACCGGCGTTGGCGACTCTCGCGGTTTGTGCGACGTTCCTCGTGACAGAGATGATGGCGCGTCACTCGCTGGGTCATGAGGAGGCCCGAGCCGCGACCGCGACGAGCGCTCCGCGTCGGTCGCCGCTCGCCCGCATCACGGCCGCCGGGAATGCGGCATCCGCTCTCGTGGTTCACATTCACATGCATGAAGTAGCACTCGGTCTCGACACGTTCGGCGACATCACGATCCGCCCCGACGGCACGCGTTCCACTGACGCGCAGACGATCCGCGACATCGTCGACGAGGCGGTGCGCGCCGACGAGGTCGGACTGTCGTTCTTCGGGGTGGGGGAGCACCACCGTCACGAGTTCGCGGTGTCGAGCCCGGAGCTCGTGCTCGCGGCCGCCGCCGCGCGGACCGAGAAGATCCACCTCGGCACCGCCGTGACGGTGCTCTCGAGCGACGACCCCGTGCGCGTGTACGAGCGGTTCGCGACCCTCGACGCGATCTCTGACGGGCGCGCCGAGGTGATCCTCGGGCGCGGCTCGTTCATCGAGTCGTTCCCGCTGTTCGGCTACGACCTCGCCGACTACGAGGTGCTCTTCGAGGAGAAGCTCGACCTCTTCTCACGCCTCCGCGACGAGAAGCCCGTCACCTGGCAGGGCGCCACGCGCGCCGCGCTCGAGAACGCCGACGTCTACCCGAAGACCGCGAACGGCATCACCGCGTGGGTCGGGGTCGGCGGATCGCCCGAGTCGGTCGTGCGCACCGCCCGATACGGGTACGGACTCATGCTCGCGATCATCGGCGGCTCCGCCGAGCGCTTCCGGCCGTATGTCGACCTGTACCACCGCTCGCTCGACTCGTTTGGGCGGGATCGCCTGCCCATCGGCATCCATTCGCCCGGGCACATCGCCGACACCGACGCGCAGGCGTGGGAGGAGCTCTACCCAGCGATGGAGGCGAACCGCAACGCGATCGGCGCCGGGCGCGGCTGGCCGCCGTACAGCCGGCTGCAGTTCCAGCACGACATCGGCCCCGAGGGCGCCCTGTACGCCGGGTCGCCGGAGACGGTCGCCCGCAAGATCGCCGCGACGGTCAAGACGCTCGGCGCCGACCGCTTCGACCTGAAGTACGCCAACGGCACGCTCGATCACGGCAAGCTGCTGCACTCCATCGAGCTGTACGGCGAGGTCGTGGCCCCGATGGTGCACGATCTGCTCGCGCGCGGCTGAGTAGCATGCATCCATGACGGATGCCTCCCCCCGCACCACGCCGACGGTCGCCGGGCGCCTCGACGCACTGCCCTTCACGCGGGCGCACCTGAAGGTGCTGACCGGCTCCGGGCTCGGCTGGGCGCTGGATGCCATGGACGTCGGCCTGGTCTCGTTCGTGCTCGCGGCGCTCATCGCCGAGTGGTCGCTGACGGGGGAGCAGGCGTCGTGGATCGCGTCGGCCGGGTTCGTCGGCATGGCGATCGGTGCGACTCTCGGTGGATTGCTCGCCGACCGGTTCGGGAGACGATCGGTGTTCGCGGTGACGCTGCTCATCTACGGACTCGCGACCGGCGCGAGCGCCCTCGTCGGCGGGCTCGCCGCCCTCATCGCACTGCGCGTGATCGTGGGGCTCGGCCTCGGAGCCGAACTGCCGGTGGCGAGCACGTACGTCAGCGAGTTCGCGCCGGCACGGATGCGCGGCCGGCTGATCGTCATCCTCGAGGCGTTCTGGGCGGTGGGGTGGACGGCGGCCGCGCTCATCGGATACCTCGTGATCCCGAACCTCGCCGACGGCTGGCGGTGGGCGTTCGCGCTCGGGGCGCTCCCCGCGGCCTACGCGCTGGTGGTGCGCTGGGGCCTGCCCGAGTCGGCGCGCTGGCTCGAGCGCCAGGGTCGGCACGACGAGGCGGAAGCGGTCGTGGAGCGGTTCGAGACGGCGGCGCCGCTCGGCACGTCGCGGCGTCGCCGGCCGCAGCGGTCTGTGGAGCCGGTGGCCCAAGCCGCGCGGGCCGCCACGCCGGTCCGGCTGTCGGCCGGCGAGCGGTTGCGGACGCTCTGGGCGCCGGAGTTCCGCGTGCGCACCGCAGCGCTCTGGATCGTCTGGTTCTGCGTCAACTTCGCCTACTACGGCGCGTTCATCTGGATCCCGTCGATCCTGTTCGCGCAGGGCTACGACCTCGTCAAGTCGTTCGGGTTCACCCTGCTGATCACCCTGGCCCAGCTTCCCGGGTACGCCGTGGCCGCCTGGCTCATCGAGGTGTGGGGCCGGCGCACGACACTGTCGGTGTTCCTCGTCGGCTCGGCGATCGCCGCGGTGCTGTTCGGCACGGCGACGGGGGAGGGGGCGATCATCGCGACCGGCATGGCGCTGTCCTTCTTCAACCTCGGCGCGTGGGGCGCGCTCTACGCCGTGACGCCCGAGAACTACCCGACGTCGCTCCGCGCGACGGGATCGGGGTGGGCCGCGGGGGTCGGCCGCATCGCGTCGATCGTCGCACCGCTGACGGTGCCGGTGCTTCTCGGCCTCGGCGGCGCGCCGCTCCTGTTCACCGTGTTCGGCGCCTTCTTCGTGATCGCCGCCGCGGCGGCCTGGGGGCTCGCCGACCGGCGCGGCGCCGCGCTCGACGATCGCTGAGCGCGGCGCCCCGGACCTCGACAGCATCCCGCCCGGCGACACCGTCGCCGGGCGCGGCGGTCGCCGAGCGGGGTGGGAGGCGTGCGCGGGGTGACGCTGCTGCGCGCGTAGGCTCGTCGGGTGGCATCCGTTCGCTTCGTCGCCATCGGCGACTCGTTCACCGAAGGCGTGGGCGATGAGCTCCCCGATGGCACCGTGCGGGGGTGGGCCGATCTCACCGCGCAGGGCTGGGCCGATTCGCGCGGCGACAGCATCGAATACGCCAACCTCGCGATCCGCGGCAAGCTCGTGTGGCCGATCGTCGCCCAGCAGCTCGAGCCCGCGCTCGCCCTGAAGCCCACGCACCTGTCGTTCAACGGCGGCGGCAACGACATGCTCCGCCCGCGCACCTCCATCTCCCACATCGCCGACGCGTTCAGCCAGGTGCTGCGCCGTTGCGATGAGGAGGGCGTGCAGCTGATCCTGCTGTCCGGCGCGAACCCGTCGGCGCAGCTGCCGCTCAGCCGGCTGATCCAGCGCCGCGGCGACCTCATGTCGGAGGCGGTCGTCGCGCGGATGGGCGGGCGGTCCGACGTCGTGCAGGCGCTGAACTGGCCGGATGCCGCGCTGTCGAGCCCCTCGTTCTGGTCGGAGGATCGGCTGCACATGAACAGCCGTGGCCACCACCGTGTCGCCGCTCGGGTGCTCGACGCGCTGGGGGAGACCGTGCCGGAGGGCTGGTGGGAGCTGCCCGAACGGGACGATACGGTACGGCTCGCGCGGGGCGACTACTTCCGCGAGCACCTCGGGCCGTGGGTCAAGCGGCGCCTCACCGGCACGTCGTCCGGCGATGGGCGCGCGGCGAAGTTCGGCGGCGAGTGGATCGAGGTCGCGCCGCGATCCACGTTGTGAGCATGCGGAGGGGGACGCTGTCAAGGGGGACGCACGATCTCGTGGCATCCACGATGATTGTGCGGTCCACCCCGGAACACCCACCGTCAGGAGCATCATCGTGAGTATCGGAGCCGGCATCGCCCTGTTCGTCATCGGAGCGATCCTCGTTTTCGCCATCAACGTCGACACGAGTCAGTTCATCGACCTCGACCTCGTCGGCTACATCCTGATGGGAGCGGGGGTCGTCGTCTTCCTCATCGGGCTCGTGTTCGTGTTCCGTCGCCGGTCGACCGAACAGGTGACGCGCACGGTCGACCCGGTCGCGGGGGAGCGGGTCACCCGCACCGAGGCCAGCAGCTCGGGCGACGGCGTCGTCTGATTAGTCGCGTGCTCGGGCTGGGCGGCCGCGGCGCGGTTCGTCGAGCCCGAGCAGCACGCGGGTCTTCCGGCGTTCGATCACGATGAACATCCAGCCGATGACCCAGAGCGGCACCTGCGTGAGGAACGCGAGCCGGAAGGCATCCAACCGGTAGGTGTCCGGCGTCCCGGCGCCCTGGAGGTCGAGCGCCAGGCCGATCATGAAGATCGCGATCAGCGCGGCGAGGAACCCGCCGACGTTCGTGATGCCGGTGGCGGTGCTGAGCCGATGCGCGGGATTGTGTGTGCGCGCGTGGTCGAAGGCGATCATCGACGCGGGCCCGCCCATCGCGAGAGCGAACGCGAGCACGTAGAGCAGCCACACCGGCGCGGCGCCTGGCCACGCGATGACGACGAGCCAGGCGAGCGCCTGCACAGCGATCGCCGGCAGGACGAGCGCGCGCGAACGCAGGTGGGGGATGCGGCGGGACAGCTCGCCCATCACCGGTCCGAGAGCCATGCCGAGTACGACATATGTCGACAGGACCGCCGCGGCCTGGGGTTTCGGCAGACCTTCGCCGGCCGTGAGGAACGGCATGCCCCAGAGCAGCACGAAGGCGGTGCCGGCGAACGGTGTCGTGAAGTGCGACCAGAACGCGAGACGCGTGCCGGGATGCGCCCAGGCGGCGCGGATGCCGACGCCCGTGTCCATCGACGAGCGGACGACCTTGATGGCGCCGGTGTCGGTGTCGACCGTGACGTCCGCGCCGATCTCCGGCGGATGATTGCGGATGAAGACGACCACGAGGATCGCGAACATCACGCACAGGCCGGCGATGCCGCCGAACGCGATCTCCCAGCTCGTGGCGTGGAGCAGGGATGCCAGGGGAGCGAGGGCCAGGAGCTGACCGGCCTGCCCGACGAGACCGGTGAGCTGGCTCATGAGCGGGCCGCGCTGCGCCGGGAACCACGTCGCGATGAGGCGCAGCACGCCGGGGAAGACGGCGGCGTCGCCGGCGCCGAGGAGCATCCGGGCGAAGATCGCCACGCCGACGCTGGGGGAGAAGGCGAGGGTCAGCTGGCCGACCGCCATCAGCAGCATGCCGATCGTCATGATCGGGCGTGCTCCGTAGCGGTCGAGGAGCAGCCCGATCGGGATCTGCATGCCGCCGTACACGGCGAGCTGCACGACGGCGAACATCGACAGCGTCGAGGCATCCGCACCGAACCGTTCCGCGGTGTCGACACCGACCGCGGAGAGGGAGCTGCGGTTGACGACGGCGAGCATGTACGCCGCGACCCCGACACCCCAGATGAACCAGCCGCGCCATCCCGGCCCGGTGGCGGCGGGCGGGCGGTGCAGGGTCACCCCGTCTACGCTACTCGCACGCGGGCGCCGCTCCGGACCGCGTCAGAGGGCGAGGACCCAGGTGAAGAAGTAGAGCAGGCCCGCCAGCACGACCGCGCAGATGATCACCATGGCCACGGTGCTCCAGCTGATTCGAAGCCGCTTCCGGAAGTCGAAGACGAGAGCGATGCACAGAAGCGTCACAAGAGGTCGTTGCGGGAGTGGCACTCGAGGGGGCATCCGGAGAGGCGAGCAGCGCTTCGCTCGTTCAAGCTGACATAATGTACATTATCGGCGTGAGTCCTGAATCGCTGAGTGGACTGATCATCAACCGATCTACTGGTCTGCGACTCCAGTCCACCGGAGCCAGCGTGCGTCGCTCACGGGCCACAACGAAGCAGTCGCCTCGAACCCCTCGCGAAGGTAGAAGCCTCGAACCCGTTCCAACCCCGACATCACGTAAGCGGCGCCCTTGTCGGATCCGTATGTAGCCGGCCAGCTCACGGTGCCGACATAACGCACGCCCGGGGCGTCATCCGGTCGAGCTGGACGGATCGTGATCACCATAGCCAGCAGACTATGGCGCGTCGTCGGAGTGCAGAGAAATGCCCGTCCCGCGACTGCAGCAGCTGGCCGGCGATCGCGTGCGGGTGCTCGCTCCTCGACGACCCCGCGGGTCAGAGCCTCGACCGCGTGCGAGCCATCCGCGACGAGATCCGGCGCCGCGTCGAGGCGCTGATCTCCGAACTCGAGTGACGCTTCTTGTGACGACAATCCCCCACATCGCCCCCTGTGAGCGCTAGCCTGAAAACACCTCCCTCGAAGGAGACTTTCAGAAAGGGCTTGTCATGACAGAACCCTCGATCGCAAAGACCGCCACCAACGGCATTCGGACCGCCCTCGGTATCAGCGGTGTCCTCTCGATCATCCTCGGTACCCTGATCCTCGTCTGGCCCGGCAAGACGATGATGGTCGTCACCGCGATCATCGCGATCTACGCGATCGCCGCGGGCCTCGTGTACGCGGGCCTCGGAATCTTCAGCGCCGGTAAGGACGGCTGGTCGCGCATCGGCCACATCCTCCTCGGCGTCCTGTTCGTCATCTCCGGCATCGTCGCGTTCATGAACCTCGGTGCGACGACCGCGTGGCTCGCGATCTTCCTCGGCATCCTTGTCGGCATCATGTGGATCGTCGAGGGCGTCGTGGCGCTGTCGACCCTGAGCGTGGCGCCGTCGAAGGGCTGGACCGTCTTCTTCGCGATCATCTCGATCCTCGCCGGCATCACCCTGCTCTTCTCGCCCCTGTGGGGAGCGGTTGTGCTGTGGTGGCTGCTAGGCGTCGCGGCGGTCGTCATGGGTGTGATCCAGGTCTTCCGCGCGTTCACGTTCGGCAAGTAGCACCTCTTTCACGACGAAGCGCCCCGGGCCGGTCGGCTCGGGGCGCTTCGTCGATGAGGGGATGCCGCTCAGCCGAACGAGCTCACATCTCCCACAAGTCGCGTGTTGTCGCTCGGAATGGGCTCGACAGCCGCGAGAGCCACCTCTGCCGCGAACTCCGACACGTTGTAGAGCTTTCCGGCCGACTCGCGACGGTCCGCGATCGCCCCCGGATTCGCACGCTCGAGCAACGTCGCGGTGATCGTGCCCTCGATCATGTCGCCCGAGACCACGACGAAGTCGATACCCTGCTCGGCAAGGCCCGGGATCCGCTCGCGCAGCGCATCCTCACCGGCACGCTTGGACAGCGCAACCGGCTCGTACTCCGGCATCGTCGGGGTCGTGCGGATGAAGTGGGCCTGGTGGCTCGTCACGAACACGACGCGCGAGCCGTCACCCATCAGCGGCACCGCGGCATCCAGCACATTCAGCTGCGCGTCGCGGTTCAGCACGAGCGCGTAGTCCTCGCCCATGCCGCTTTCCATGCCGCCCGAGGCGTTGAGCACCAGCAGATCCAAGCCCCCGAAGGCATCGCTGACCTGGCTCATCATGTCCGAGACAGATGCCGGGTCGGTCAGATCCGCGCCGACGACGAGCACCTCGACGCCGAGCTCACGCAACTGCGTGGCGAGCTTCTCGGCGCGCGGCGCCTTGTTGCGGAAGTTGATCACGACGTTGGCGCCCGCCTGCGCGAAATAAGTGGCGGTGTCGGCGCCGATACCGCGCGACGATCCGGTCACGAGGGCTGTCTTTCCGCTGAGAGAGCCGGCGGGGATGGGCTGTGTCATGGTGACTCCTGCAGTGCGTTTCGTGGCGTCGTCGGATGGTCTCGCACGACCTCTCGACACTACCAACGGAGCCGCGGCCACCGGGGAATGTTAGGGTGCACGAAAGGGGCGAAGGAGCAGCGGATGTTGCCGGATCTGACACAGTACATGTGGATCGCCTGGCTCGTGCTCGCGATCCTGTTCGTGATCGTCGAGCTTCTCACGCTCGAGTTCACCTTCCTGATGCTCGCGGCCGGCACGCTCATCGGCGGGCTCGGCGTGAACCTCCTCGGCGGCGTCTGGTGGCTGCAGATCCTCGCCGCGGCCGCGATCTCGGCCCTGCTGCTGTTCACGATCCGCCCACTGCTGCTGCGGGCACTGCATCGTTCGAGCGCGCTGCAGCCCACGAACGTCGACGCGATCTACGGCCTCGGCGGGCGCCTCATCGCCCCGTTCACCGGCGACGTCGCCTCGGTCCGTCTCGACAACGGCGAGCTGTGGTCGGTCACGGCGTCCGACGACAGCGCGAACATCGCCGTCGGCGATCGTGTCATCGTCACGGCGGTGCGGGGCGCTATGGTCGAGATCGCCCCGGCGAACACCACCGTGGCCCCCCTCCCCCACACCGACAGGAGCACAGACTGATGCCGGTAGACATCGGAGCGTTCGTGGGACAGCTCTTCATCATCGTCCTGCTGATCGTCATCGCGATCTTCGTGGTCGTCGTGATCTTCCGGTCGATCCGGATCATCCCGCAGGCCTACTCGGGTGTCGTGGAGCGTCTCGGACGCTATCAGCGGACCCTCTCCCCCGGCCTCAACATCCTGGTGCCGTTCATCGACCGTCTGCGCCCGCTCGTCGACATGCGCGAGCAGGTCGTGTCGTTCCCGCCGCAGCCCGTCATCACCGAGGACAACCTCGTCGTCTCGATCGACACCGTCGTCTACTTCCAGGTGACGGATGCGCGTGCCGCGACCTACGAGATCGCGAACTACCTGTCCGCCGTCGAGCAGCTCACCACGACGACCCTCCGCAACGTCGTCGGGGGTCTGAACCTCGAAGAGGCCCTCACGAGCCGTGACAACATCAACGGCCAGCTGCGGGTCGTCCTCGACGAAGCGACCGGCAAGTGGGGCCTGCGCGTGTCCCGCGTCGAGCTGAAGGCGATCGACCCGCCGCACTCCATCCAGGACTCGATGGAGAAGCAGATGCGCGCCGAGCGCGACCGGCGCGCCGCGATCCTCACGGCCGAGGGTTCGAAGCAGTCGCAGATCCTCGAGGCGGAGGGCCGCCGACAGGCGGCGATCCTCAACGCCGAGGGTGAGAAGCAGGCCTCGATCCTGCGCGCGGAGGGTGAGGCTGCGGCGATCCAGAACGTCTTCGACGCGATCCACGCTGGACGTCCGGACGACAAGCTCCTCGCTTACCAGTACCTGCAGACCCTGCCGAAGATCAGCGAGGGCACCGCCAACAAGATGTGGATCATCCCGAGCGAGTTCACCGAGGCCATGCGCGGGCTCGGGTCGGCCTTCACGTCGGGCGCCGGTGCGGTCTCCACGGCCGCGCGCGCGACGCAGGCTCCGCCCACGCCGCCGTCCACCGACCCCGGCCCCGCTCCGACCCCGTGACGCATCCCTGGTTCCACGCGACAGGCACACCGCGCGTCCTCGCACATCGCGGTTTCGTCCCTCCCGACTCCGAGGGCTTCGTCGAGAACACCCTTGCGGCGTTCGCGGCGGCCCACGCGGCCGGCGCAACGTATGTGGAGTCGGACTGCCACGTGACCTCCGACGGAGTCGTCGTCCTCTTCCACGACGACAACCTGGCGCGCGTAACGGGTGACCCGCGCCGCATCGCCGACGTGCGCCATGCCGAACTCGCCGCCATCATGGCCGACCGTGGTGGTCTGCTCACGGCGGTCGAGGCGCTCGAGGCGTTCCCGACGCTGCGTTTCAACCTCGATGTCAAGTCCGACGGGGCGACCCGGCTGGGCCGGCTCATCCCGCCCTACGCCGACCGGGTGCTCATCACGAGCTTCTCCGACCGCCGCCGGCGGGCCGCGCTCACGGCCGCGATCGAGCGCGGCGCCATCCCCGCGACCTCCGCCGGGCAGGGGACGGTCATCCGGATGCTGCTGGCCCGCGCGACGGGGTCCAAGAAGCTCGTACGGCGCGTGCTGAAGCGCATCGACGCCCTGCAGGTTCCCGAGCGGTTCGGCTGGTTCCGGCTCGTGACCACCGGCTTCGTCCGCGCCGCCCACGATGCGGGCTGTGAGGTCCACGTCTGGACGATCAACGACACCCCCACGATGATGCGGCTGCTCGAGCTCGGCGTCGACGGCATCGTCACCGATCGCACCGATCTCGCCCTCGCGGCAATGGCGGCGCGGCGCTGATCCCCCACGAGGCGGGCAGTCCCTCAAGCGCTGAGCATCCGCTGTGAAAGGCCGATGCGCCCTGTCCGTTCGGATGATGCGCACAGGTGAGCACGTTATACCTGTACGGACGAGAGGACCACACAATGGCAGACCGTAGCCTGCGCGGCATCCGACTCGGCGCTTCCAGCCTACAGAGCGAGGAAGGCGTCGTGTTTCATGAGCGCGCCAACCACACGTACGTCTGCACGCAGTGCGGACGTGAGACCGTCATGACGTTCGCGGCAGATGCCGAGCTTCCTGAAGCTTGGGAGTGCCGCACGTGCGGCGCCGAGGCCGTCCGACGCGTCGGCGACACCGTCGTCGAGGTCGACCATTCGGGCGACAAGGTCGCCCGCACCCACTGGGACATGCTGATGGAGCGTCGCACCGTGCCCGAGCTCGAAGAGCTGCTCGAAGAGCGCCTCGCGCTCCTGCGCGCACGTCGCGGCGCCGGCGGAGACACCACCCGCCTCACGGCCTGAGTCCGCAGCACACCGCGTCGACGATCCCCCGGACGTCGGCCTCCGCCTGAACCGGAGGCCGACGTCTTCGTCGTACCCGCGGGTGCTCGGCGTGCTCGGCGGTGGCCGCCGCGGAGGACGCCCCCCCCAGCGCCCGCCGTGTCAGCTGGGCCCGCCGTGCCTGCCGCGCCCGGGCTACGCCCGCCGCGTCCGGCGTCGCGAGAGCAGTCCGACGATCACGAGCGCCACGATGCTCCCCCAGCCGAGCAGCGTCTGCAGGCCCTCGCCGATCACCATCGCCGGCGTCATGCCGGTGCGCAGCGGCACGTCGGTGACCATCGCGCCCGGCTCGCCCTCGGGCAGCGCGTCGATCGTGGCGCCGTCGGGGGCGATCACCTGGCTCGTCCCGACGGTCGAGAGGTTCACCACGGCGCGACCCGACTCGATCGCGCGCATGCGGGCGAACGCGAGCTGCTGCAGGTTCTCGTCGGTGCCGCGGAAGTCGGCGTTGTTCGTCTGGAACATGAACACCTCGGCGCCGGACTGCGCGCCGTCTCTGATGACGTCGTCGTAGATCACGTCGAAGCAGATCGCGAGACCGACGGTCACGCCGCCCACTTCGAGCGCGGGCGTGGCCGTGCCCGGCGTGTACTCGCGCTGGATGAGGTCGATCAGGTCGGAGGCGAACAGGCGGTAGAACCACCGGTCGGGCACGTACTCGCCGAACGGCACCGGATGCCTCTTGTCGTACGTTCCCACGGGGTTGTCCGCGCCCGCCTCCCAGACGAGTGACGAGTTGAAGTACTGATCCCCGCGCTGGGTGATCGCGCCGATCAGCAGCGGCGCCTGCACGCGCTCCGCGAGCGCGTCGAGCTCGCGGGCGACGGGCGCGTTCTGCGTGGGATCGGCGTCGACGCCGCCCTCGGGCCACAACAGTACGTCGAGCCGCCCGTCCTCGATCGGCTTCGTCGCCGCCAACTGGGCGCGGAACACGTCGTAGGGCTGCCGCTGGTCGAAGTAGCCGGCCGGGCCGTTGCCCTGCACCGCGCCGACGCGCATCGCGCCGGCCTCCGTCGTCGGGAACTGCGGCAGCAGCACCATGACGACGACCACGGCGACGGTGGGAAGCGCCGTCAGTGCGGCCCGCCACCGGGGCCGTCTGTCGCCCGAGATGGTCGTGGCCGCCCGGCGCCAGTCCCGCCAGGGCTGAAGCCGCACGCACTCCACGGCCGCCGCGCACGCGAAGGCGATGAGGAACGACAGCCCGGTCATCCCCATCCACGACGCGACATCGGCCAGCGGCGAGGATGCCTGGGTGACGCCCAGTCGCGCCCACGGGAAGCCGCCGTAGGGGAACGTGCCGAGAAGCTCCTCCCGCGAGACCCAGAGCCCCGCCACGAGCGCCGGAAGCGCCACGAGCCGAACCCAGCCGCCCGAACTGCCCGAGCTGCTCGAGGCGCTGGAGTCGCGCGTGGCACCCCGCGCGAGCCGTGGCAGCCAGCGGTACGCCCACGTGATCGGCACCGCCATCACGGCGGTGAGGGCGGCCTCGAGGGTCGACAGCGCGATCCACGGCACCGGGCCGAGGTAGCGCTCCGTGAACGAGAGGTTCACGAAGAACAGGGCCGCTCCGAAGACGAACCCGACGAGCAGCGCCCCCCAGGCGCTTCGGCCGATGAGCGCGACGAGCGCGAGCGGCACCGAGACGAACACGACCGGCCACCACGACAGCGCCGGGAACGCGAGCGTGAGCACGAGGCCCGCGACCGCGGCGACGACGACCGCCGCCCAGAGCGGGAGGAGCGGGCGCAGCAGGAGGCGGAGGGCTCGGTCGGCCCCGGCCGTCGGTGCCGGAGCGGTGTCGCGGCTCACAGCGACCCGTACACGACGATGCCCCGGCGCACCGCGTCGAGCGCCGCGCGTGCGGTCGCGGCGACCGGCGGCGCGGCGACGAGCGAGAGCTGGTCGAGCAGGTCGATCGTCTGCTTCGCCCACCGCACGAAGTCGCCCGCTGCGAGGTCGGCCTCCTGGAGCACCCGGTCGAGCGAGGCTCCGCGCGCCCACGAGTGCATCGCGGTGGCGAGGCCGGTGGCGACCGGCTCGGTGCCCGGCAGGTGGTGGTCCTGCTCCAGGTCGTCGAGGCGGGCCCAGAGCTCCTGCGTGGCGGACAGGGCCTGCCGGAAGGGTCCGCGCGGCAGACCGTGCTCGCCGGGCCCGGCCTCGTCGCGGCGCGGCTCGTAGACGAGGCAGCAGGCGAGGGCGGCGAGCCCCGGGGCATCCAGCGAGGTCCACAGTCCTCGTCGCAGCGCCTCGGCGACGAGCAGGTCGCGTTCGCCGTAGATGCGCTTCATCGTCGCGCCGGCGGGCGTCAGCGTCGCCTCGCCGCCGTCTTCGAGGTGCACGTAGTCGACGGCGACGAGCACGTCGACGACGCGGTCGAACACACGCGCGACGGTGCCGGTGCGCGCCTCGATCTGGCGGCGGATCTTCTCGACCCGGCGCTGCAGCTTGGCATAGCGCTCACCCCAGCGGGCGTGCGCCTCACGGTCGGGGCACGTGTGGCACGGGTGGCGCTGCAACCGCCGGCGGAGGTCCTGGATCTCCCGCTGACGCTGGTCGCGGATGCGCGCCGGCGCGGTGCGGTCGGCGCGGTTCAGCTTCTCGAGGTCGCTGAGCTCCCGCCGCATCCCGGCGTACTCGACAAAGTCGCCGCGGTCGCAGGTCATCGCCTTCGCGTAGCCGACGAGCGACTCTTCGGCATCCTTCACCTCGCGCGCGAGCCCCACGACGGCCCGGTCGGCCTGGAACTGTGCGAACGACGATTCGAGGATCTCGCGCGCGCGCCGCCGCCCGAACTGGTCGATGAGGTTCACGGCCATGTTGTACGTCGGCCGGAAGCTCGAGTTCAGCGGGTAGGTGCGGCGGGATGCCAGTGCCGCGACCGCCTGCGGGTCGAGCGCTTCGGTCCACTGCACGACGGCGTGGCCCTCGACGTCGATGCCGCGGCGCCCGGCGCGGCCGGTGAGCTGCGTGTACTCCCCCGACGTGATCGCGACCCGCGCCTCGCCGTTGAACTTCTCGAGCTTCTCCAGCACGACGGTGCGCGCGGGCATGTTGATGCCGAGCGCGAGGGTCTCCGTGGCGAACACGACCTTCACGAGCTTGCGGCGGAAGAGCTCCTCGACGACCTCTTTGAAGGCGGGCAGGAGGCCCGCGTGGTGGGCGGCGACGCCCCGCTCGAGGTTGTCGCGCCATTCCCAGTAGCCGAGCACTTCGAGGTCGTCGTCGTGCAGGGTGCGGGTGCGCTCGTCGATGACCCGGCGGATCTCGTCGCGCTCCTCGCGGGTCGTCAGCCGCAGCCCCGAACGGCGCACCTGCTGCACGGCGCCATCGCAGCCGGCGCGGCTGAAGATGAAGAAGATCGCCGGAAGCAGGTTGGCCCGTTCGAGCAGCTGCACCACCTGCGGGCGGTCGAGGCGTTCGATGCGCTGCATGTTCGACGACCGCACCGGTCGCCGTCCGCCGCGGGGCGGTCGCTTGCGCACCGCGTCGTACCCGCCCTGCGAGCGGAACTGCTGCGCCTGGCGGTTGTTCTCGTAGCGGGCGCCGCTGCCGCCGCGGATGCGCATGAGCTCCTGGTTGACCTGTGCGGTCGCGATGCCGGCGCGGTCGTCGAACAGCGGCAGCAGGTCGCCGCGCACGAGCACGTGCTGCTCGAGCGGCACCGGCCGGGTCTCCGAGACGATCACCTCGACGGCGGGTTCGTCGGCGCCGCCGCCGCGCACGGTGTCGAGCCAGTCACCGAACTCCTCCGCGTTCGACACCGTCGCCGACAGGGCGATCAGCCGTACCTCGAGCGGGAGGTGGATGATGACCTCCTCCCACACCGCGCCGCGGAAGCGGTCGGCGAGGTAGTGCACCTCATCCATCACGACGTAGCGGAGTCCGCGGAGCGCCGCCGAGTCGGCGTAGAGCATGTTCCGCAGCACCTCGGTGGTCATGACGACCACGCGCGCGTTGCCGTTGATGTTGGTGTCGCCAGTGAGCAGGCCCACCTCGCTCTCGCCGTACACCTCCTGCAGCTCGCGGAACTTCTGGTTCGACAGCGCCTTCATGGGGGTCGTGTAGAACGCCTTCTCCCCCGCCGTGAGCATCGCGAGGTGGATCGCGAACTCGCCGACGATCGTCTTGCCGGCCCCGGTGGGAGCCGCCACCAGGGTGCTGCGGCCCTCTTCGAGGGCGTGGCATCCGGCGATCTGGAAGGGGTCGAGCTCGAACCGCTGCGCGGCGGCGAACGCCGTCGTGAGAGGGTGTGCGCGGGCGCTGGCGGCGCGCGCGTAGCGCGCGGCGGGGTCGCTCACGCGAGCGGCCCGAGTGCGGCCCGCGCGCGCTTGGCGCGCCGCCGGTCGAAGAGCATCGACAGCCCCGCCGCGGCGAAGAAGAGCACGACGAGGATGCCGGCGAGCATCAGCATGCTCACGATGTCGGCGGCTGGGGTCGCGAGGCCGGCGAACGCGACGGCGATGAGCACCGCCACCCGCCACGACTTCAGGATCGCCTTGCCGCTCATGATGCCGGCGAGATTCAGTGCCACGAGGAACACCGGCACGACGAACGAGACCCCGACGACGATGATGAGCTTGAAGACGAAGTCGTAGTAGTACTTGGCCTCGTAGAGGTTCGCGGCGCCCTGCGCGGAGAACGCGGCCATCAGCTCGACGATGTGCGGCATGACCCACCAGCCGACGAAGCAGCCGGCGAAGAAGAGCGGCACCGCCGCCGAGACGAAGCCGATCGTGTAGCGGATCTCTTTGCGCGTGAGGCCGGGCATGAGGAACGCCCACAACTGCCACAGCCAGACGGGAGCGGAGAGGATGATGCCGACGACGAACGAGATGCGCAGCCGCAGGTCGAAGGGGCCCGTGATCGTCGAGTACATGAGGCTCACCGCCGCGCTCTCACCGCGCTGCTCGGCGACGATACGGATGGGCTCGGTCATCGCCCAGATGATCCAGTCGGTGAGGAAGTAGGCGACGCCCATGCCGACGACGAGCGCCGCGAGTGCGACGACGACGCGCTTGCGCAGCTCGACGAGGTGCTGCCCGAGCGACATGCGCTTGTCGCGCCGCGGGGCGTCTTCCGCGTTCAGTGACGGGTGTTCGGCCGTGGCCACGGAACGGTCAGGACTTGGCGTCGGGTGCGCCCGGGGCGGGATCCGCCGGGGTCGAGGACGCGGGGGTCTGCGCGGGCGCTGGAGTGGCCGCGGCGTTGTCGACGGTGGATGCCTCGGCGGCGCCCGCCGTCTTGTCGTCGTCCTTCATGGCCTTCATCTCGCCCTTGAAGATGCGGGCCGACTGACCCATGCTCTTCGCGAGCGCCGGCAGCTTGGCGGCACCGAACAGCAGCAGGATCACGATGAGCAGGATCCACAGGTGCGGACCGGCGAACAGGTTGCTGGGCATTGTGTCCCCTTTGTCGAAGCGTGCGCCCCAGTGTACCCGCCGTGCCTTAGCGTGCGGCCTGCGCGGGCCGGGTGTCCGGTGAGCGGTACTGCTCGAGTCCGGCGTGCGCCCATGCCGCGGTCGCCGCGCGGACCTCCGGGGGCCCCAGCACCTCGAGGTCGCCTCCGAAGCGCGCGGCGAGGCGCTTGAGGCTGCGCGCGTCGCCGACGCGGATGCCCGCCTCGCGCACCGGCGGGCTGTCGCCGGCCGCGCCGCGCGTCGGGCTGCTCTCGTGCACGGCGAGCACGAAGTCGGTCAGGAGCGGCGTGATCGTGTCGCGGTACCGCACCTGCACCTCGACGTCGGCCTGCGAGGGTTCGAACAGGTCGGGTAGAGCGTCGGCGCCGTGGGTGATCGCGATGTCCGTGAGCACGACGTGCGAGA
Organism: Microbacterium sp. F2E; assembly: GCF_020905435.1. NCBI lineage: Bacteria > Bacillati > Actinomycetota > Actinomycetes > Micrococcales > Microbacteriaceae > Microbacterium > Microbacterium sp. F2E. The sequence goes on from NZ_JAJJIB010000003.1 coordinate 74,715, forward strand.
CACGATCGAGGTGGAACGTCCGCATCGCGCGGCGCAGGTGGCACCACCCCTGCAGATACCACTCGCCGCCCGAGATGTGCACCTTGACGGGGTCGACGGTGCGGGTCGTGACCGGGGCATCCGGCGCCTGATAGTCGAACGACAGCGCGACGCCCCGCTGCAGGGCCTCGGCGACCGCGATGCGCACGTCGTCCACGGCCGGCGGCACGACCAGCACGTCGGCCGGGACGCTCGAAGACCCGCGGGCGAGCTTGGCGAGCAGCCCCTGCACGACCCCGCTGTCGCCGACGCCGGGAAGCGAGGCGGCCAGCTGCAGCCCGGCGAGGAGGGCCGCGGCCTCGCGGGCGCTCAGGCGCGGTGTGCGCTCCAGGCCGACCGCGTTCGTGATGACGATGAGGTCGCGCTGATCGAGGAGGTCCCAGTCGATGTCGAACAGATCGTTCGCCATCTGCCAGAACCCGCCGTCTCCCGGCAGGCCGATCACGGTCAGCTTCTCGACCATCGTCCGCATCTGCGCGGGGGTGACGTCGAAGTCGTCGGCCGCTTCGCGCAGCGACACCTCTCCCTTGCCGATGAGGTACGGCACGAGCTGCAGGATCAGCGCCGCGCGGTCCGCGCCGACGAGCGGCCGCACCGCGCTCACGCCGCACCCCCGTGCAGGTCGTACACGCGCTGCAGCCGAGCGATCACCTGGTCGCGCAGCGCCGCCGGCTCGACCACGCGCACCTCGGGGCCGTACGAGGCGAGCTCGTCCGCGAAGATGTGCGCGTCGACGTACGGCACGCGGAACCCCTGCTCGACCGGCGTCGCGCGGCGGTTCAGCCGCAGTGCCGCCTCGGTGCCGGGGTCGATCTCGACGAGCGCCTGCTGACGTGCGGCGAGCTCTGCGAGGCCCGCGAGCGCGCGCTCCCCCGCACCCTCGCGCGCCGCGAGGTCGAACGTCGTCCGCGTGATCTCGACGTCGGAGCTGATCCGGGCGAGCAGGAACGTGCGGTCGTCCTGCTGCTCGAGATCGAACCCGTAGACATGCCAGCGCGCCTCGTACTCGACGAGCGCGAGAGGGCGGATGCGGCGACGGCGCGGGGCGTCCTCGCCGGGCTTCACGTAGTCGAACGCGACGACCCGCCCCTGCTCGATCGCTCGCTGCAGCGGCACGAAGGACGGCTCGCGCAGGCTCAGCCGCGGCGAGTAGCCGATGATCGGCGCGTCGACCTCGATGCCGAGAGCACGGATCTTGCGCAGGCCCGATCGTGCGTCCGCCGACATCGAGTTCTCGCTCCAGACGCCGCCGGCGAGGTTCAGGACGGCGAGCTCGGCGGGCGTGAACGCGATGTCGGCGGGCAGCTCGTATTCCGCCGTCGGAATGCGGTAGCGCGCCTCGCGGAGATCGTCGGGATCGGCGTAGTCGCCGATCGTCTCGACCTGGATCGAGAGCCCACGCAGCGTCTGCTTGTCACGCTCGAACATCTTCTCCAGCGCGTCCTTCGACGCCCCCGCCCCCACCTGCTCGCGGTAGCCCGCGACCGACGACAGGATCGTCTCCTTCGTCAGCCCCTGCTCGGTGGCCATGAGGGCCACGACGAGGTTGACGAGACGCTCCTCGGGAGCGGTACGGGTCGTCTCGGATGCCACCCGCCCATCCTAGGGCGGCCCCGGAACCACCGGGCGCGCGGCGGCGCGTGTCAGCGCGTCGCGGCGGGGTCGTCGATGCCGAGCAGATCGACGACGTAGATCGTGGCGTCGCCGTCCGACGAAGGGGCGACCACGAGCAGCTGCGAGCCGACCGTCATACCCGAGAGGTCGGACGCGAAGGCGAGGTCGCTGTTGGGTGCCACCGCGATCGACGCGCCGTTCTCCCACGTGGAGTTCGTGACCTTGCGGGTGTTCCAGTCGACGCCGGTGTACTGCACGCGCACCGTGTCGCCCGAGCCGACCTGCGGGCCGTCACCCTTCTTCAGCACCTCGACCACGCGGTCCGACGGAGCGGCCGCGTCGGGCACGATCACGCCGGGGCGTCCGCCCGGGGCGAGCACGACCGAGGGCATGCCGCGGCGGTCGTTGTACTGCGGGGTGCCGTCGGCGGCGGCGAGGTAGACCTTCTTGATGTCGATCGCCACGGCGATCGACTGGTCGTCCGTGACGCCGAGGTCCTGCGCGCCGGCCGCGGACAGCTCCCTCGCCGGGATCGCGGCGACGACGCGCGTGCCCTCCGTGGCGCACATCATCGCTGTCACGAGACCCTCGTAGCTCGAGTGCCAGCTCGACAGCGGCTGCACGGGCGGCGCCGCCTGCACGAGCGACTGACCGGTGGCGCCGTTCGCGATCGCGATGCTGAACACGACGTCCTGCGCGTCGCTCGTGATCTGCCGCCCCGTGCCGACCTCGGTGTCGGTGTAGGTCGTGTGGTCCACGTAGACGGGCGCCTTGAGCGTCAGGGCGGGGGTGCCGAACGTGCCGGATGCCTGTGCGAAGTCGAGCACCGAGGCATCCGAATCGTTGCGCTCGCACGACGTCGAACCGGAGGCGGCGGGCGACGACGCGCATGCCGCGAGGGTCAGAGCGGAGAGGCCGAGAACGGCGAGGGCGGCAGGGATCCGGAGCACCGGATCAGTCTACGACGCCGCCCGAGCCGGCCTGCTCGCCGGCGGCGTCGTCAGCGTCGTCGGTCGCGGCGCGCGAGGCGATCCGCGCCCCGTCGACGGCGCGCTGGGCCTCCCGCACGCGCTTGCGCAGGTTCTTGTCGGTGATCTGCCGGTCACCGACGGCGCCGGGGGTCCACGCCTCGACGTCGTCGTCGGCGTAGCTCGGCTTCTTCAGCGCGCGCTTGCGGACGTCGGGCGGCACCGCGCCCGGCGCGAGGCGGCGCGCGGTGATGAGGAATCCGGTGTGCGCGACCATGCGGTGGTCGGGGCGCACGGCGAGACCCTCGACGTGCCAGCCGCGCACCATCGTCTCGCTCGCCTCGGGCTCGGTGTACAGGCCCGTGCCGCGCAGGTACTCCGCGACGCGGCTCAGCTGCGTCGCGGTGGCGACGTAGCAGATCACGACCCCGCCGGGGGTGAGCGCGTCGGCGACGACGTCGAGGCACTCCCACGGGGCGAGCATGTCGAGCACGACACGGTCGACGGACGCCGGGGCGAGCGCAGTCGGCAGCTCGGCGACGAGGTCGCCGACGACGACCGACCAGGTCGTCGGATACTCGCCGAAGAAGGTCTCGACGTTCGCCTCGGCGACCTGCGCGAACTCTTCGCGCCGCTCGAAGGAGACGAGCCGTCCCGCCGGGCCGATGGCGCGCAGCAGCCACAGCGACAGGGCGCCCGAGCCGACACCGGCCTCGACGACCGTCGCCCCCGGGAAGATGTCGGCCTGAGCGAGGATCTGCGCGGCATCCTTCGGGTAGACGATCGCGGCGCCGCGCGGCATGGACATCACGAAGTCGCGCAGCAGCGGACGGAGGGCGAGGTACTCGTGCCCGCCCGAGTTCGTGACGACCGATCCGTCGGGCTGGCCGACGATGTTCTCGTGCTTCAGCACGCCGTGATGGGTGTGCAGCTCGCCGTTCTCGCGGAGGGTGACGGTGTGCATCCGACCCTTGGGGCCGGTCAGCTGCACGCGGTCGCCGAGGCGGAACGGCCCGCTCGGGCGGAGGTCGTCGGCCGGCTGGGAGTCGGCGGGCTGCTGGTCGGTGGTCATGCGTGGCCTTTCCGCGCCGCCGCGGCGGCGTGTGCCGACGAGACGTCGGCGAGGTCGTGGGGGGTGCGGTTCTCGAGCGTCGGCCACAGTTCGTGGGCGCCGGCGCCCACGAGGGAGACCATGAGCGGCACGCCGACCGTGGGGACGCCGGCGGCGACGGCGGCGCGCACGCCCGTGGGCGAGTCCTCGATCGCCACCGCGCGGGCGGGGTCGACGCCGAGCGCGGCGCACGCCTGCAGGTAGGCGTCGGGGAACGGCTTGGGGCGGGTCGCGTCGTCGCCCGAGACGATCAGCTCGAACAGCCCCTCCGGCAGGCCGCCGACGACGAGTTCGGCCATGCGCCGCAGCGACATCGTCACGAGGGCGCAGCGCACACCCGCGTCGCGCAGGGCGCCGAGCAGTTCGAGGGCGCCCGGGCGCGGCGGCGGACCGAGCTCCTCGAGCGCCGTCATGACCTCGGCGGTCAGGTGGTCGACGATCTCGTGCGCGGGCATCCGCACGCCGGCCTCCTGCAGGATCCCGGCGGAGGTCTCGAGCCCCTGACCCACGAGGGTCATCGCCTGCTCGTGCGTCCACGTGCCCCCGAAGCGCTCGACGAGCGCGCCCTCGGCGGCCATCCAGTACTTCTCGGTGTCGACGAGGGTGCCGTCCATGTCCCACAGCACGGCATCCGGGAGGGCAGGGGCGAGGGGGGCGGAGCTCACCGCTCCATGTTAGGCGGTCGACCCGGGCGTGCCGGGTCCGCCTCGGGGTTCCTGCCGCGCCCGCCCCAGGTTCGCGCCATGCCCGTCGGTCTGCGGGCGTTCCGCGCGGCACGCCCGCGTGCGCCTGGCCGCGCGTATCCTGGAGGGCAACTGTTCGCGAGAGACGAGGAGCGGCGTGGACGAACTGGGTCAGCGGGTTCTCGTGGTCGCGTTCGACGGATGGAACGACGCCGGCGAAGCCGCCTCGGCCGCGGTGCGCCACATCCGCGAGTCGGGCGCGTATCGCGAGGTCTTCGCGGTCGACCCCGAGCTGTACTTCGACTACCAGTACACGCGGCCGCAGGTGCGGCTGGATGCCGACGGCTCGCGTTCGCTCGTCTGGCCCGACGCCACGCTGTGGCGGCCCCTGCATCCCGCCGACGGCACGCGCCTCTGGCTGCTGTCGGGCTTCGAGCCCGCGCGGGCGTGGCAGGCCTTCGTCGCCGAGCTGATCGACGCGGCGCTGCGCGAGGACATCACCGGCATCGTCGCGCTCGGCTCGATGATGTCGGATGTCCCGCACACGCGCCCCATCTCCATCTTCGCGGGCAGCGATAACGAGGCGCTGCGCGCGGAGTTCGGGCTCGAGAAGCCGACGTACGAAGGTCCGGCGGGCATCCTCACGGTGCTCGCGACCGCCGCCGAAGCGGCGGGCATCCCGTGCGCCGCCCTCTGGGCGAGCGTGCCGCACTACGTCGCCGGACACACCCCGTCGCCGAAGGCGACCCTCGCCCTGCTCGACCGCCTCACCGACCTCACCGGCGCCGTCGTGCCCCGCGGCGAGCTGCCCGCCGAGTCGCTCGCGTGGGAGGCGTCGATCGACGCGGCCGCGTCGGACGACGAGGAGATGACCGAGTACATCCACCAGCTCGAGCAGACCCGCGACACGTGGGATTCGCCGGAGGCCTCCGGTGACGCGATCGCGCAGGAGTTCGAGCGGTACCTCCGCCGCGGCGGCGACGGCCCCGGCCAGGGACCCAAGGGTCTCGGCGGCCCGGGCTCCGGCCGCTGATCGCCCCGCCGGACTCCGGGCGCTGACCGTCGCGCTGGCCTCAGTACGCCTGCAGCACGCCGAGGCTCAGCAGGATGATGAGCACGATCCCGAGGACGACCCGGTAGATCACGAACGGCAGGAAGCTGCCGCGCTTCAGGTACTGCATCAGGAACGCGATCACCGCGAGGCCGACGACGAACGCGATGCCGGTCGCGACGGCGGTCTCGACGCCCGTGAACACGGCCGATCCGGGCTCCCGGATGGCGTGGATCAGCTCGTACAGGCCGCTGCCGAACACCGCCGGCACGGCGAGGAGGAAGGCGACTTCGGCGGCCGCGGTGCGCGTGAAGCCCAGGGCGAGACCCATCGTCGTGGTCGCGCCCGAGCGCGAGACGCCGGGAATCAGCGCGAGTGACTGCGCGAGACCCAGCAGCAGGCCGTCGCGGTAGGTGAGGTCGCTCTCCTCGCGCGTGCGGCGGCCGAGCGCGTCGGCGGCGCCGAGCAGCAGGCCGAACACGATCAGCACGATCGCGACGAGCCAGAGGTTCCGGAAGGTGTCGCGGATGACGTCCTGGAAGAGGAAGCCGAGCACGCCGATCGGGATGGTGCCGATGATGACGATCCAGCCCATCCGGGCGTCGGGGTCGTTGCGCGGCACCGCGCCGGTGAGGGAGCGGAACCACTGCCCGACGATGCGGACGATGCGCTTCCAGAAATACACCAGCACGGCGAGCTCGGTGCCGATCTGGGTGATCGCGGTGAAGGTCGCCCCCGGGTCCTCCGCGGAGGGGAGGAACTCGCCGATGATGCGCAGGTGCGCGCTCGAGGAGATGGGCAGGAACTCGGTGAGCCCCTGCACGATCCCGAGGATGATCGCGTCGAACAGCATGCCGGCCTTTCAGTACGTGCGGAGGAGGTCGGTCAGCACCCGCTGGCCGAACACGAGCGCGTCGATCGGGACGCGTTCATCCACCCCATGGAACATACCCGTGAAATCGAGGTCGTCGGCAAGGCGCAGCGGGGCGAATCCATACCCGGCGATGCCGAGTTCGGCGAGGGCCTTGTTGTCGGTGCCGCCCCCCATGAGATACGGCACCACCGGCACCCCCGGATCGTGCCGGCCGAGGGCGGCGACCATCGCCTCGACGAGGTCGCCGGAGAACGGCACCTCGAGCCCGATGTCCCGGTGGGCGATGTCGATGACGATGTCGTTGCCGACGATCCGCTGGATCTCGGCGAGCACGAGATCCTCCTGCCCGGGCAGGGTGCGCACGTCGATCGCCGCCGACGCGGCATCCGGGATCACGTTGTGCTTGTAGCCGGCCTCGAGACCGGTCGGATTCGTCGTCGTGCGGAACGTGGAGCGGAGGAACCCGGCCGCCGGCCCGGTCGCCGCGGCGACCGCGTCGGGGTCGGGTGCCCCGCCGTCGTCGGCGGAGTCGGACGCCGCGCCGCACAGCGCCGCGAGGGCGTCGACGGTCTGGCGGGTGGTGTCGGTGAGCTCGATCGGCCAGTCGGTGCGGCCGAGCGTCGCGACGGCCTCGGCGAGCCGTGTGACGGCGTTGTCGGGGTGCACACGGCTGCCGTGGCCCGCGGTGCCGCGGGCGCGCAGCCGCAGCCAGACGAGGGCCTTCTCCCCCACCTGCAGGAGGTACGCGCGGCGGTCGCCGACGGGGATCGAGTAGCCGCCGACCTCGCTGATCGCCTCGGTGGCACCGGCGAACCACTCCGGCCGGTCCCGCACGACCAGCTGCGAGCCCTCGACGCCGCCGTTCTCTTCGTCGGCGAAGAACACGAGCACGAGGTCGCGTTCGGGCTGCTCCCCCGCCCGGAGGAGCTCGGCGACGGATGCCAGGATCATGGCATCCATGTCCTTCATGTCGACGGCCCCTCGGCCCCACAGCAGGCCGTCGCGCACGACCCCCGCGAACGGGTCGACGCTCCAGTCGCCCGCGACGGCGGGGACGACATCGAGGTGTCCGTGCAGCACCAGCGCGGGCTTGTCGGAGCTGCGTCCCTTCACCCGCGCCGCGACGTTCGTGCGCCGCGGGATCGGCTCGTAGTACTCCGGCTCCAGCCCGAGCGAGGCGAGGAACGTGCCGACGTACTCGGCCGCCTCGCGCTCGCCGTTCGCGCGGCCCTCGCCGTAGTTCGTCGTGTCGAACCGGATGAGGTCGCGCGCGATCCGCGCGACCTCGGGCAGATCGTCGCCGTCGCCACCCGGGAGAGGCGCGGTGGACGGTGCGGACGGCTCGGCTGCGCTCATGCCCTCACGCTACCGGGCACCGTGGCGCGCGCCGAGACGGCCGACGCGCACCGAAACGGTGACGTGCGCCGGAACAAGAAAAGGGCCCCATCCGGGGCCCTTTTCACTGATTCACACTCTGTGCGCGAGGGGGGACTTGAACCCCCACGCCCTATACGGGCACTAGCACCTCAAGCTAGCGCGTCTACCTATTCCGCCACCCGCGCAAGGTGGTTTCGGTGCTTTCGCAACCGAGGATCGACATTACCACGTCTGAACGGTCGTCGAAAACCGCGGCCGCCGATCACCCGGCCGAGACCCCGAACGCCAGTCCCAGCACGTACGTCACCGCCGCAGCGCCGTAGCCGATCGCGAGCTGACGAAGACCGCGCTTGAGCGGCGGGGCGCCGGAGAGAAGTCCCACCATGGCGCCCGTGGCGAGCAGCGCGATCCCGACGAGCACCAGGGCGAGCACGACTGCCGCCGTGCCGCTGAGGCCGAAGATCCACGGCAGCACCGGGATGATCGCCCCCGACGCGAAGAACAGGAAGCTGGATGCCGCGGCGCCGAACGCGCTCCCGACGACCTCGTGGTCGCCCGGCAGCGTCAGCGCATCGGTGGCGGGACTCGACCCGTCGAGGGTGCGCGCCGCCTCGAGCACGCGCCGCGCGCGGGCTTCCGCCTCCGCCTCCGGCATCCCGCGGGTGCGGTACACCAGGGCCAGCTCGTTCGCGTCGAGATCGAGATCGGGGAGGGCGGCATCGGCGTAGTCGCTCGGCTGGGTGGCCTCCAGCATCTCGCGCTGCGAGCGCACCGACACGTACTCCCCCGCACCCATCGACAGGGCGCCGGCGAGGAGGCCCGCGATGCCGCTGAAGAGAACGAACTGCGCCGAGACGCCCGTCGCGCCGATGCCCATCACGAGCGCGAGGTTCGAGACGAGTCCGTCGTTGGCGCCGAAGACGGCTGCGCGGAAGGTGCCGGAGAGCCGGCGGCGCCCGCGCGCGGCGAGCCCGCGGACGACCTCGCGGTGCACCTTCTCGTCGGCGGCCATCTGCGCCGAGGCGTACGGCTCGCTGTCGTAGGGCGAGCGTCCTTCGGCGTTCTGCGCCAGGGCGAGAACGAAGATCGAACCGAACCGGCGTGCCATCCAGCCGAGCGTGCGAGCGCCGACGCTCGGGGCGGGGAGGCGCTGCGGCTCGCCGCCGAGCAGGTCGAGCCAGTGCTGCTCGTGGCGGCCCTCGGCCTCGGCGAGGGCGAGCAGGATCTCGCGCTCCTCCCCCTCACGCCGGCGGGCGAGGTCGCGGTAGACCTGCGCCTCGGCACGCTCTTCGGCGAGGTAACGCGCCCACCTGCGGCGGTCGGCCTTGGTGGGTTCGGGCGGGGTCGCGGTCACGGGCTCTCCTCGGGTCGGTCCCACGCTACCGACGGCGGCCGGGCGCGCCGGTCGAAGGGCCCCGATTGCCAGCATTTCGGGGATCCGAAGCACGGCGAGACCGGCCCCTGGACGCGACCGGTCCCTGGCGCGAGCGCCTCCGGCCGGCGGCGCGATCAGGAATGCACGCGGCGGCGCAGCACGTCGATGCGCGCCTGCAGCTGCGCGACGGTCGCACGGGCCACCTCGGGCCCGCCGCACAACCGCCGGAGTTCCGCGTGCACGGCGCCGTGCGGCTCGCCGCTCTGCCGGGCGTAGAGCCCGACCATGCTGTTGAGCAGCTGACGCTGTTCGCGCAGCGTGCGGTGCAGCGCCGGGGGCAGGCCCGCGTCGAGACCGCCCGCGGCGGAGGCATCCGACGCCGCCTCGCCCGCGCCGTTCGCGCCCGTCGCGCCGCCGCCCTCGCGCACCCGCCGGTGCCGACCCTGGCGCGCCTGGCGCTGCATGAGCAGCTCGTGCACGTGCTCGGGTTCGAGGAGGCCCGGAAGCCCCAGGAACTCCTCCTCCTCGGGCGTGCCCGGCACGGCGAGCTGGCCGAACTCCTTGCCGTCGTAGAGCACCCGATCGAAGTGCGCGACGGAGCCGAGCGCCTGATAGGAGAACTCCTGCTCGAGGTCGTCGGATGCCTTTTCCTCGCGCTCCGCCTCCGCGAGCAGGGTGTCTTCGAGCCCGTCGTCGTCTCCCGCCTCGCGGTCGAGCGCGTGGTCGCGCTCGCGCTCCATCTCGCCGGCCAGCCCGAGGAGCACGGGAACGTTCGGCAGGAACACCGACGCAGCCTCGCCGCGACGCCGGGCGCGCACGAAGCGGCCGATCGCCTGCGCGAAGAAGAGCGGCGTCGACGCGCTCGTGGCGTACACGCCGACCGCGAGCCGGGGCACGTCGACGCCCTCCGACACCATCCGCACGGCGACCATCCACCGGGTCGTCGCATTCGCGAAGGTCTCGATCCGTCCCGACGCGGCCTTGTCGTCCGAGAGCACCACGGTCGGCGCCTCGCCCGTGATCCCCTGGAGGATCGAGGCGTAGGCGCGCGCGGCGGTCTGATCCGTCGCGATGACGAGGCCCCCGGCATCCGGCACGTCCTGCCGCACCTCGGAGAGCCGCCGATCGGCGCTGCGCAGCACCGCGGGGATCCAGTCGCCCTCGGGATCGAGCGCCGTCCGCCAGGCCTGCGACGTCACGTCTTTGGTGTTGTCCTGGCCGAGGTGCGCCTCGAGCTCGTCGCCCGCCTTCGTGCGCCAGCGCATCTTGCCGGAGTAGACGAGGAACAGCACCGGGCGGACGACGCCGTCGGCGAGAGCGCGACCGTAGCCGTAGTTGTAGTCGGTGCGGGAGAGGCGGATGCCCTTCTCGTTCGGGTGGTACTCCACGAACGGGATCGGCGCGGTGTCGCTCCGGAACGGCGTGCCGCTCAGCAGCAGCCGGCGGGTCGCCCGCCCGTACGCCTCGCGCAGCGCGTCGCCCCAGCTGAGCGCGTCGCCGCCGTGGTGCACCTCGTCGAGGATGACGAGCGTCGGCTTCTCGTCGACGAGGCGGCGGTGCACGGATGCATTGACCGCGACCTGCGCGTAGGTGACCGCGACCCCGTGGTAGTGCCGCGCGTGGGTGTGCTGGCGGTTGCTGAACCGCGGGTCGAGGCGGATGCCGACCCGGGCGGCGGCGTCGGCCCACTGGGTCTTGAGGTGCTCGGTCGGCGCGACGACGACGATGCGCTCGACCACGCGGCGGCGCAGGAGCTCCGAGGCGAGACGGAGGGCGAAGGTCGTCTTGCCGGCGCCGGGCGTGGCCGCAGCGAGGAAGTCGCGGGGACCCTTGCCGGGGCCGTGCGGTCCGTCGAGGGTGAAGTACTCCTCGAGGGCTTCGGCCTGCCAGGCGCGCAGGTTCTGCGCGGTTCCCCAGGGGGCGCGCTGCGGGAACGCGGGCGACAGGTGCTCGGCGGCGAAGTTGCCGAACTGGGACGACGGGCCGCTCTCTTCCTGCCGCTCGTCGTCCGCCGTCACGAGTGACCACCCTAAACGAGGTCGCCGACGTCGGGCTCCGCATCCGTACGCCGACGCGGGTAGCCTCGTGGTGGAGCCCGAGTCAGGAGAGCCATGAGCCGGAACGAACCCACCCCCGACGAACACCGGTCGCCGTACGTGCCGAACGAGAGCGCGCACCCGTGGCGTCGCATGGTCGCGATCGGCGATTCGTTCACCGAGGGCATCGGCGATCCGATCCCCGGCACCTCCGACGACCACCGCGGCTGGGCCGACCGCGTCGCCGAGGTGCTCGGCGCGCAGGTCGACGACTTCGCCTACGCGAACCTCGCCGTGCGCGGCAAGCTGATCGGGCAGATCGTCGCCGATCAGATCGAGCCCGCGCTCGCGCTGACCCCCGATCTCGTCACGTTCTCGGCGGGCGGCAACGACGTGATCCGTCCGGGCGGCGACCCCGACGCCGTCGCGCAGCAGTTCGAAGACGCGGTGGCGCGCCTGTCGTCGCAGGGCGCGACGGTCGTCGTGTTCACGGGCGTCGACACCGAGTTCACGCCCGTCTTCCGAGGCATCCGTGGTCGTGTCGCGATCTACAACGAGAACATCCGCGCCATCGCCGACCGCTACGACGCGATCGTCGCCGACCAGTGGGCGCTCAAAGAGGTGCAGGACATGCGCTTCTTCGACGACGACCGCCTGCACTACAACGCGCTCGGCCACCACGAGATCGCGCGGATGGTGCTGCGCGCGCTCAACGTGCCGAACGAGCTGCAGCCCATGCAGCCCGATCCGTTGCCGACGCTGACGTGGCGCGAGGCGCGCACGAACGACCTCGTGTGGGCGCGCGCGCACCTCGTGCCCTGGGTGCTGCGGCGGCTGCGGCACCAGAGCTCGGGCGACAACATCTCGGCGAAGCGCCCCGACGCCCTGCCCGTGACGACCCAGGCGCCCGCCCGCGACCGCACCGCCGGTCCCGGCCAGCCCGTCTGACCCGCGCCGGGCGCCGTCGCGGGGGAACGTGTTGGCAGTCGTTGCTGCCTCGCGGCCGCGACCCCGTCACAACTGCCCAGTACTCGGCGCGAGTGCCCGGCTCACGCCCCGGGGCGGAGGGCCCACAGGGCGACGGCGGCGGCGGACGCCACGTTGAGCGAGTCCACTCCCCCGGCCATCGGGATCGTGACGATCGTGTCGGCCGACGCGAGCGCGTTCCGCGACAGGCCGTCGCCCTCCGACCCCAGCACGAGCGCGACCTGCTCGGGACGGGCCGCGGCGAAGGCATCCAGGGGAACCGCGCCGCCGGCGAGGGTGAGCGCGGCGACGTGCACCCCCGCCTCGCGCAACGCCTCGCGTGCCGACCGCCAGCCGCCCTCGGCGTCCACGGGCAGCCGCGTCCACGGCACCTGGAAGACCGTCCCCATGCTGACGCGCACACTCCGCCGGTACAGCGGGTCGGCGCAGCGCGGCGTCACGAGCACCGCATCCGCCCCGAGTCCCGCGGCCGCGCGGAACGCGGCACCCACGTTGGAAGCGGTCACGAAGTTCTCTAGAACATCTTCGGCCCGCGACCTCTGTCCCTGTCAGTCGGGACGCCGGTCAGATAGCCGCCATGTTTCTGCAGGTCATGGGGCCAATACAGCTGCTCCATCGCCAAGGTCCGGGGACCGAGCGTGTTCAATAAACCTTATGCGACTTGTTCTCCCATGTCCCTGCCCGCTTGGACGGTGCGGCAAAGGTCTGCGCGCGGGTTGATGGCGCTCATCGGACTCGTCCGGCTCGGCTCAGATCCTGGGGACGCGAGGTCGCAACGGGAGGCGCTCGAGCCGATCTGCACGCGCATCTTCGAGGAGACGGCGTCGCGTCGACGCGTCATCACGAACCGACCTGGGCTCCTGGATGCCCTGGCGGTCCTCGGTGACGAGGATGTGCTTGTCAGGCATGATCCGGGCGGGACGCGGCCCCCCACCGGGGGTGACCCTGCCGGGCCGCCGGGTCCGGACCCGGTCACGCGGCTCTCGGGACGGGCTGGGCGCGTACCTGCCGCTCTCAGCGCCCGCGACAGGGAGTTCCGCGAGTTGGCGACGGAGGTCGGGGGCCGGACATCCCGTTGTCGTCAGGTCCGGTAGGGTCATACCGTCGAGCTCCCCGCCCGAGGGACATGACGAGGAGGTCAGGATGGCTCTGCGCGAACTCGAGTTCACGTCGCACAACGGCACCGACACCATCCAGGGCTGGGTGTACGAACCGGCGGTCACGCCGGTGGCGGTGGTCCAGCTCATCCACGGTCTCGGCGAGCACTCCCGCCGGTACCTGCACATGACGGCCGCGCTGGTGGATGCGGGGTTCGTCGTGGTCGCGGACGATCACGCGGGTCACGGTCGGACGGCGATGCAGTCGGGGACGTGGGGTGACGCCGGTGACGAGTCGGCGACGGTCATCGTGCAGGACGAGGTGACGCTGTACCGGAAGGCCAAGGAGCTGTTCCCCGACCTGCCGTACATGGTGTTCGGCCACAGCCTGGGGTCGATGATCGCGCGGGCGCTGGTGCTGCAGCCAGGTGTCGAGGTCGACGGGCTCGCGCTGGGCGGTATCGCCGTGGGCATGCGAGGTGTCGAGTCGACGCTGGATCGCGAGGCCCTGAAGGCTGCCGTGGCGGCCGACGGTTCCGCCCCCGCTGCGGATGCGTTGGTGGGCCAGCTGTTCGACGGCTTCTACGACCGCCTCGGCCCGGACTTCGGCCCGACGGACTGGGTGGCGCGCAACGCGGACGTCGTCCGTGATCACGGCCGTGACCCCTTCAACAACTTCGGCGCCCCCTTGAGCAACCGGTTCCTGCAGGGCTTCGTCGACGTGTACGACCAGGCCAACGGCGACGACTTCTTCGACCGCCTTCCGCAGGTTCCCGTCGCGATCTTCGCGGGCGCGGAGGACCCGGTGACCAACTACGGCGAGGGTGCGCGCGAGGTCGCCCGGCGCCTGGAGGAGAAGGGCCACGACGTCGAACTCCACATCTACCCCGACGTCCGCCACGAGGTTCACAACGAGCCCGAGACCCGCGCCGAGATGGAGAACTCCCTCATCGAGTTCGTCCACCGCGCCGCCGGGCGGGACGACGCCTGACCCCCGAGGCGCACCCGGCCGCTCGCGCCCAAGCACCGTGACGGGGCCCTGCCGTGAGGATCGTCTCTCGGCAGGGCCCCGTCGGTGATGTGAGGTCTCAGGCCATGACGGGACGCACGCGTCGCCCAGCGAGGGGCTCGTCCATGGTGACCTCGCGAAGCGGAGGATGTCGCCGGTGGCGCAGCGAGGGCGAGAGGCCTGGCCACGGGTGACCTCGCCGAAGTGAAGGCGAGGATGCCGAGAGCACGGGATCTCACCGTTGCGGCCGGACGTCCCATGGGATCAGGGGTGACACTCCGGCCGTGCCGTGCCCGAAGGATCGTGGACGTATCGCACCGAAATTCGGTGCCCGACGTCCACATTGTTCGGGGGACCAGACAACGTGGACGCATCTCACCGACGTGCGGTGGGATCCGTCCACGTTGTCTCACCGCGGCTCGTCACGGACGAGGCTCCGCTGCGCATGGCTTGGTGCGTCCTCCCCGCCGCCCCAGCACTCAGGTCTCCGCTGAGGCGTTCTCCCCCGGCAGGTCGGGCCGATCGCTCGGGCGTCGGTGGCTCACGCCCCGCCGCGGCCCTTACGCGTCGGCGCGGAGGATGCGGTAGACGACGGAGTCGTCCTTGCGGCTGAGGCCGGCGCGGTGGCCGCGGAGGTACAGCTGTTCGGCGGTGGAGGCGAGGGGGGTCTCCTGGTGGACGGTGCGTGCGGCCTCGCCGACGAGCCCCATGTCCTTGACGAAGATGTCGAGGGCGCTGCGGACGTCGTCGAAGGCCTCGGCCACCATGCGTCCACCGCGGTCGCCGAACATGAACGACGCCGCCGCGCCGGTGCCGAGGACCTCGTGGACCTGGGCCCGGTCGAGGCCCATGGAGTCGGCGAGCGCGAGGGCTTCACCGGCGGCGGCGATGTGGACGCCGCACAGGAGCTGGTTGACGATCTTGAAGCGCTGCCCGTCGCCGGGTGCGTCGCCGACGACCGGCGCGTTGGAGGCCATGGCGTCGAGGAGGGGCTGAACTGCGGCGACGGCCTCGGGGACACCGGACACCATCATGAGCAGGTCGCCGGTGCCGGCGCGGGCGACGCCGCCGGAGACGGGGGCGTCGACGACCCTGACCCCGAGGGGTTCGAGGCGGCGCACCGCGTCCTCGCTGGCTGCGGGGCCGACGGTGGCCATGACGAGCACCACGGAGTCCGGGGTGAGGACCTCGCCGATGCCGCCCTCACCGAAGAGCACGGAGTCGAGTTGGGCGCCGGTGGCGACCATGACGGCGACGACGTCGGCGCCGCGGGCCGCGTCCTGGGCCGAGGCCGCCGCGGTGATGTGCTCGGAGACGGCGTCGAGGGATGCCGGGGAGACGTCGAAGGCGGTGACGGTCATGCCGGCTCGTGCGGTGGTGAGGGCCATGGGGGCGCCCATGGCGCCGAGGCCGATCCAGGCGACGGTGGGGTGTGTGGTCATGAGCGGTTCTCCTGAGCGGCGGGCGCGGCGGCCTGGGCGGTGATGATGCGGGCGACGACGTCGGCGAGGGCGTCCGGGCCGCCGACGTTGCCGGGGAAGACCACGTACGGCACGCCCAGCACGTCGGCGGGTGCGTTGGTGGCGGTGAACATGCTGATCTGGCCGGGGTAGGACTGTCCGGCCACGGTGGCCCGGCGGATGCCGAGTCCGTTCGCGGTGACCTCGTGCGAGGTGATGCCGCCCCTGGCCACGACCCAGGCGGGGCGCGCGGCCCGTGCCTCGCGGACCACGGCGACCACGGCGTCCGAGACGGACCGGGCGATGGCGAGGGACTCGTCCTTGGAGTCGGTCTTGATGAGGGTGCGGCTGGTGGCGAGGATGACGTGCGCGTCGGCGAGGGCGGCGCGGACCTCGGCGCTCTTCTCGGCGAGGTAGCTCTCGCGCGAGTCCGCGTCGAGGAGTCGCTCCACGTCGAGCTCGATGTCTCGGAATTCACCGAGGTCGGCATCGCCGCTGCGGGCGCGTTCCTGGAGGGCCGCCAACTGACGGCTGGTGAGGCCGACGTGGGATCCCACGACGACGAGGCCGTGCCGGCTGCGTCCGGGGGCTGATCGCTTCGGAGCTCGTTGTCTGAGGCTAGCGACGACCTCCGACACTGGTGGAGTCAATCCAGTTCGAGGTCTGACCGCACTCAGCGCGTCGCGTAGAACGCTACCGCCGTGGCCGCTGCGACGTTCAGCGAGTCGACGCCCTCCTCCATCGGGATCTTGACCCGCAGGTCGACCTGCCTCGCCGTGCGCGGATCCACGCCAGCGCCCTCGGTGCCGAAGATCATCGCGATCGCAGGGAGGTCACGCTGGACCAGCTCGTCGAGCGTGATCGAGTCATCCGAGAGCGTGAAGGCCACCGTCGTGTACCCGTGCGCCTTGAGCGTCTCGAGCATCTCCGGCATCTTCGGACCTCGTGTCCATGGCACGTTGAAGACGTTGCCCATGCTCGTCTTGATGGCCCGACGATAGAGTGGGTCGGCGCAGGCTGGAGTGATGAGCACTCCGTCGATCCCCAGCGCCGCAGCGTTGCGGAAGGCGCTGCCGACATTGGCATGGTCGACCAAGTTCTCGAGAACCGCGATCCTCCGTCGCCGGGGTTTCGGCACGGGTGTTTTGGAACACTCGACGTTCGTGTGGTCGACGATGTCTTCGAGGATGAGCACCAGCCGCGCGCCCTGCACGATGTCGGCCACCGGCGGCAGCGCCGGGCGCTGCATGGATGCCAGGGCGCCGCGATGCACGGCGTAGCCGGTGAGCTCCTCGGCGACGTCGTCGGCGACCAGGTAGATCGGCGCGTCCGGGGCGAGCGCCTCGGCATCCGCCAGCCACTTCTCCTGCACGAGCACCGAGCGCGGACGGTGCCCAGCGGCCACCGCGCGACCGATCACCTTCGCCGACTCGGCGATGTACAGCCCCTCCGCCGGTTCGGTGCGCCGGCGCAGGGCCACGTCGGTGAGGTCGCGGTAGTCGGCCAGGCGCGGATCGGACGGATCATCGATCCTCACAACGGGCATACCGACATCGTGTCACGGCGTACGCAACATCCCCGCACCGCAACATTCCCGAAACGGGAGGGGCGTACGCTCGGGGCGAGGGGGTGCCATGACCACGGTGCTGGAGTTCGACGCGCAGACCGCCGCCTCGCTCGGACGCGCGGTCGCGGCGCTCGCCGGTCGGCGCGTCGCGGTGCTCACCGGTGCGGGGGTCTCCACCGATTCGGGCATCCCCGACTACCGCGGCAAGGGGGCGCCCACGCGGACGCCGATGACCGTGCAGCAGTTCCTCGCCGACGAGGCGTCGCGGCGACGGTACTGGGTCGGCAGCCATCTCGGCTGGCGCACCTTCGCCGCCGCCCGGCCGAACGCCGGGCACGAGGCGCTCGCCGCGCTCGAGAACGAGGGCATCGCGACCGGAGTGATCACGCAGAACGTCGACGGCCTGCACCTGCGCGCCGGCTCACGCCGCGTGGTCGAGCTGCACGGCACGATGCGCCGGGTGCTGTGCCTGCACTGCGGTCAGGTCTTCGACCGCCGCGATCTCGCGTCCCGCGTCGAGGCCGACAACCCCTGGATCACAGTGCCCGACGCCGTCGAACTCGGGCCCGACGGCGACGTGCTCCCCGCCTCGACCGACGGCTTCGTCGTGCCGACGTGCAGCGTCTGCGACGGCATGCTGAAGCCCGAGGTCGTCTTCTTCGGCGAGTACATCCCGCCCACGCGCTTCCAGGAGGCGGAGCAGCTGCTCGCGGCGAGCGATGCGCTCCTCGTGGCGGGCTCGTCGCTCGTCGTCAACTCCGGCATCCGCCTGCTCGATCGCGCGCGGCGGCGGAAGCTGCCGGTCGTGATCGTCAATCGCGGCGAGACCCTGGGTGACGCACGCGCGACCGTGAAGATCGACGCCGGCACGACCGAGGTGCTGCAGGCGCTCGCCGCGGCGCTGCCGGCGGCGCGCTGAGCCGCGCCGGCCGCGTCGTAGGCTCGTAGAGTGACGACTCTCCTTCTCGTGCGCCACGGCGAGACCGACTGGAACGCGGCGCGACGCATCCAGGGCTCCACCGACATCCCGCTCAACGACACCGGACGTGAGCAGGCCCGGGCGACCGCGGCGTCGCTCGCCGCGCAGTTCGCGGGACAGTCGCCGGTCGTCGTGTCGAGCGATCTGGCCCGCGCGCGGGAGACCGCCGAGATCATCGCCGAGGCGCTCGGCGTGCCCGGGCCGCACCTCTACCCGCAGCTGCGGGAGCGGTCGTACGGCGTCGCCGAGGGAATGACGATCGAGGAGTACCTCGAGAAGTTCGGGGCCTTCGACCGCGAGAACGTGCCCGAGGCCGAGACGACCCCGCACCTGCGCGCCCGCGCCGTCTCGGCGGCGCGCCGCGTCGTGCGCGATGCCCGCCGCCATCATGCGCCGCAGGACGTGCCCGTCATCGCGGTGGCGCACGGCGCGCTGATCGGGCAGCTCATCCGACACGCGAGCGGCGACACCCTGCCCCTCGCCGGGGAGCGGCTCGCCAACGCGTCGACGCACACGTTCCTCGTCGAGCGCGACCGCCTCGGCGTGCTCTCCTACGCCGCCGTCCCCATCGACTGAGTCGCGCGCGGGGTGCCGCGCGATCGCGGAGATCTGCATAATTGCGGATGCCCGGGCGCGAGGCATCCGCGGATCTGCAGATGTCCGCTGTTGTGCAGGCGACGCCTGACTTCGCCGCACCCTAGATCTCCGCGCGCTGGCTCCCGGCGCGCCGTGCGCAACCGCGGATACCTGCACAACTGCGGATGCCTGGGCGCGAGGCATCCGCGGATCTGCAGATCTCCGCGGTTGCGCGGGTGATGCCCGGCCCCCGCCGCCCCGACCTCAGGCGCGGGCGAGCACCGAGCGGGCGTGGCGCAGCACGGGCTCGTCGACCATGCGGCCCTCGTAGCGGAACACGCCCCGCTCCCCCTCGGCGGCAGCGAGCACGCCGTGCGCCCACGCCAGCGTCTCGGCGTCGGGGCGGTAGGCCGCGCGGATCGTCTCCACCTGACCGGGATGGATGCACGCGGATGCCTGGAACCCACTCGCGGCCGCATCGCGCGCCTCACGGCGGAGGCCTCGCTCGTCGCCGATGTCGACGTGCACCGCGTCGATCGCGGCGATCCGCTCGGCCCCCGCCGCCATCAGCACACGCGACCGGGCGTAGCGCGCGACGTCGCAATACCCGCCGCCCTTCTTGCGGCTGCCGGTGCCGCCGAGCGAGGCGACGAGGTCTTCGGCGCCCCACATCAGCCCCACGACGTTCGGCGCGGCGGCCAGCTTCTCCGCGGCGACGATCCCCCGCGCGGTCTCGCACAGTGCGATCACCTCGAATCGCGTATCGATCCGCACGATCTTCTTCGCCGACTCGGCCTTCGGCAGCATGATGAGCCGGAAATCGGTCTGCGACAGCGTCGCCATGTCGACGTCGAAATCCGCCGTGCCGAGGGCGTTCACCCGCACGATCACCTTCGCCGGATCGAGGTGCGCGTCGATCAGTGCGCCGCGCGCGGCGGTCTTCGCCGCGGGCGCCACGGCATCCTCCAGGTCGATGATCACGGCGTCGGCGCGCTCCGCCGCCTTCGCGAACCGCTCCGGCCGGTCGGCCGGGCAGAACAACAGTGCCGGTCCCAGGGCGAAACTCATGCGTCCTCCGTCGAAGAATGTGCGGTCGGGGTGGATGCCTCGGTCTCCGCCGGCGCCGAATCCGAGGCATCCGGCCGGCACCACATCAGTGCGGTGCGCGTCGCGCGGGCGACGATCTCACCGTCCTGATTGCGCCCGGTGTGGGCCATCGTGACGATCCCCTGCCCGGGCCGCGACCGAGAGAGCCGCACCTCGGTGATCTCGGTCTCGGTGTACAGGGTGTCGCCGGCGAAGAGCGGATGCGGGAAGCTCACGTCGCCGAGCCCCAGCTGCGCGACGAGGGTGCCCTGGGTCAATTGGCCGACCGAGGCGCCGACCATCGTCGCCAGAGTCCACATCGAGTTCATGAGGCGCTGGCCGAACGGCTGCGTGGCGGAGAAAGCCGCGTCGAGGTGCAGCGCCTGCGTGTTCATGGTCAGCGAGGAGAAGAGCACGTTGTCGGCTTCGGTCGCGGTGCGCCCGGGGCGGTGGAGGTACACCGCGCCCACCTCGAACTCCTCGACGTAGAGACCGTGCTGCACGTGCCGAACCAGGCCGTCGGCCGCGTGTTTCGCTGCGTCGGCGGCCGGCGCCACTGCTGCAGTGGCCGGTTCGGTGCGGGAATCGCTCACGATGCCACGCTACCCGGGGTCACCGGCCGAGGCCCAGCGCGCGGGCGATCAGCAGCAGCTGCACCTCGGTCGTGCCTTCGCCGATCTCGAGGATCTTCGAGTCCCGATAGTGCCTGGCCACCGGGTACTCGTTCATGAAGCCGTTGCCGCCGAAGATCTGCGTCGCGTCGCGTGCGTTGTCCATCGCGGCATCCGACGCGGTGAGCTTCGCGATCGCCGCCTCGGCGCGGAACGGCCGCCCCGCGTCGCGCAGCCGCGCGGCGTGCAGCCACGCCAGGCGTGCGTTGTGCACGCGCAGCTGCATGCGCGCGAGCATGAACTGGATCGCCTGGCGCGAGCCGAGCGCCTGACCGAACACCTGTCGGCTCCCGGCATAGTCGAGGGCCGCTTCGAGGCATCCTTCGGCCGCACCCGTCGACAACGCGGCGATCGCGACGCGTCCCTCGTCGAGGATGCTGAGGAAGTTCGCGAACCCGCGTCCCCGCTCCCCGAGCAGGTTCTCGGCGGGCACGCGCGCCCCGTCGAACGTGAGCGGGTGGGTGTCGGAGGCGTGCCAGCCCACCTTGTCGTAGGCCGGACCGACCGTGAATCCCGGGGTTCCGTTCGGCACGATGATCGTGGAGATCTCGCCCCGACCACCGTTCGGGGCCGGAGCGGTCACCGCGGTGACCGTCACGAAGCGGGTGAGGGGCGTGCCGCTGTTGGTGATGAACTGCTTCGACCCGTCGATCACCCACTCGTCGCCCTCGAGCCGCGCCGTGGTGCGGGTGCCGCCGGCATCCGATCCCGCCTCGGGCTCCGTGAGACCGAATCCGGCCAGGGCGCGCCCGGCGAGGAGGTCGGGCAGCAGCGCCTCGCGCTGCGCGTCGGTGCCGAACCGGAACACCGGCATCGCGCCGAGACACACGCCCGCTTCGAGTGTGATCGCGACCGACTGGTCTACCCGTCCGAGCCCTTCGATCGCGAGACCGAGGGCGACGCTGTCGCCGCCCTGCCCGCCGACCTCCTCGGGGAACGGCAGACCGAACAGTCCCAGCTCTCCCATGCCGCGGACGACGTCCATGGAGAGCGTCTTCGTGCGATCGGCCTCATACGCCTGCGGCGCGACCACCTCGTCGGCGAACGTGCGGACCATCGCCGCGAGCTCGCGCTGCTCCTCCGTGAGGCCGTAGGCGGATAGGTCGAGCACAGCCATGTCATCTCCTTCGATGCGGGGCGGTCACGATCCGATCACGGGCCGCAGCGGGCGCTGTGCCGGACGTCGCGACTCGGGTTAGTGTTCACTAACCGAGTATCGCCAGGTTAGCGAGGATTAACTGATATGGCAATGCACCCCGTCGAGACGCCCCGCGAGACACCCCCCGAGGCATCCACCACGCCCTCCGAAGCGACGACCGGTCGCGGTCTCGCGAAGGCGAAGCGTCAGGATGCTCTGCTCCGCGAAGCGGCCCGGCTGTTCGCCGCCCAGGGTTTCGACGGGGTGAGCCTCGAAGACCTCGGCGCGGCGGTCGGCATCAGCGGCCCCGCGGTCTACCGGCACTTCGCGAGCAAGCGCGCACTCCTCGGCGCGATCCTCGTGCGGACGAGCGAAGAACTGCTGAGTGGCGGGCTTCGGGTCGTCGAGGACGGGGTGGATGCCTCGGATCAGCTGCGCGATCTCATCGACTTCCACGTCGACTTCGCCGTGTCGAGCGCCGACGTCATCCGGGTGCACGATCGCGACCTCGCGCGCCTCGACGACGACGACCGGCACCGCGTGCGGCGGCTGCAGCGCGAGTACGTGGATGTCTGGACGAGCGTGCTCGCGCGCCTGCATCCGACCCGCCCCGCCCGCGACCTGCGCCTGCGCGCGCACGCGGGCTTCGGACTCATCAACTCGACGCCGTACTCGGTGCGGGCGCTGCGCGACGCGCCGTCCGAGGCCGACGTGCACGACATCCTCGCCGACATGGCCTTTGCCGCGCTCAGCGCGGACTGAGCGCGGACCGAGCGCGGATGAGACGCGGGCCGACCGCCGACGGCGCCGCCGCGGCGCTCGACGGGCCGGGCGGCATGCGCACCGACCGGCCCGTCGCGCGCGGTTCAGCTCAGCAGCATCGCTCGCCCGGGTTCGCGCAGCACGTCGCCGACGGCGGCGAGGAAGCGCGCTCCCTGCTCGCCGCCGACGAGCCGGTGATCGAACGACAGGCTGAGGGTCAGCACGTCGCGGAGGGCGATCTCGCCCTCGAACTCCCACGGGCGCCGCCGCACCGTGCCGAGCCCGAGGATCCCCACCTCCGGCGGGTTGAGGATCGGCGTGCCGGCATCCACTCCGAACACGCCGAAGTTCGTGATCGAGAACGTGCCCCCGCTGAGCGACGCGGGCGTCGCGCGCCCGGCGCGTGCGGTCGCGGCCAGGTCTCGGATTGCCTCGGCGAGCTGCGGCAGCGTCAGCCGATCGGCATCGGGGATGTTCGGCACGATGAGCCCCCGCTCGGTCGCCGCGGCGATTCCGAGGTTCACGTAATGGTGGGTGACGATCTCGCCGGCCTCTTCGTCCCAGCTCGATCCGAGCGTCGGCTCCGCGCGGAGCGCGAGACACGCCGCCTTCGCCGCGACGGCGAGCAGGCCGATGCGCTGCTCGGCGAACCGGGGGTCGGCGCGCAGACCCGCGATGAACCGCGTCGTCTCGGTCACGTCGACCTCGAGGAAGCACGTGACGTGCGGGGCGGTGAAGGCGCTCCGCACCATCGCCGCGGCGGTGGCCTTGCGCACGCCCCGGATCGGCGTGCGCGTCTCGCGGGCGCCGTCATGCGATGTGCCGCGCGGCGCGTCCGGAACCTGCGGCTGCGCAGGCTGCGGGGCCGCGGGCATCCGCGTGGCGAAACGCTCGACGTCCTCACGGCGGATGACGGCGGTGACTCCGGATGCCTCGACGAGGGCGAGGTCGACGCCGAGCTGCTTCGCGAGTTGGCGGACCGGCGGTGTCGACCGGGGGCGCTCGTGGCGCACGTCGAGCGGCGGCGCGCTGTCGACGATGTCGTGCGGCGCCGCGGCGAGCACGGCGGTGTCGGATGCCCCGGACCGGCCGTGCTCGCCGAGCGCAGCACCGGCGCCTCGCCGCACCGCTCGCCGCTGCGGGCGTCCCTGCGCCCGCGGAGCGGCGCCGTATCCGACGAGGTTCGGCACGGCCTTCTCGGGTTCTGCGGCCTCCGACTCGGCCGAAGCCGGTTCGGCCGACGCCTCGGGCTCCGTCGATGCGGGTGCCTCCGCCTCGGGCTGCACCGGCGCGGACGCTGCCTCCCCAGGCTCCTCCCCCGGCACACCGATGACGATCAGCGGGCTCTGCCGACCGCGACGACGTCACCGGCCGCGGCGTGCAGCGTCTGCACGGTGCCGGCGAACGGCGAGGGCAGCTCGACGATCGCCTTCGCGGTCTCGACCTCCGCGATCGGCTGGTTGAGGGTGACCTCGTCGCCTTCGGCGACCAGCCACTGCACGATCTCGGCCTCGGGCAGTCCCTCGCCGAGATCGGGCAGCCGGAACTCCGCGTTCACAGGGCCACCTCCGAGAGGCTGTTGGGGCGGTCGAGCACCCGGTCGACCGCGTCGAGGATGCGGTCGAGATCGGGAAGGTGGTGCTTCTCGAGCTTCGCCGGCGGATACGGGATGTCGTGCCCGGTGACGCGCACGGGCGCCGCTTCGAGGTGGTGGAAACACTGCTCGGTGATGCTCGCGATGAGCTCCGCGCCGACGCCCGCCTCGCCGCCCGCCTCGTGCGTGACGACCATCCGACCGGTCTTCCGCACCGACGCCGACAGCGTGCGGTAGTCGACGGGCGACAGCGAGCGCAGGTCGACGACCTCGATCGACACACCGTCGTCTTCGGCCGCCGTCGCGGCATCCATCGCCGTCGTGACCTGCGCACCGTACGCGACGAGCGTGACGTCCGACCCCTCGCGCACCACGCGCGCGAGCCCCATCGGGGCCGCGTCGGCGATGTCGGCGCCGAGGTCGACGGCACCCTTGGTGTGATAGAGCCGCTTCGGCTCGAAGAAGACGACCGGGTCGTCGCACGCGATCGCCTGCTGCAGCATCGTGTACGCGTCCTGCGGGTTCGAGACGGCCACGACCCGGAGGCCCGCGGTGTGCACGAAGTAGGCCTCGGGCGATTCGGAGTGGTGCTCGGCCGCGCCCACGCCGCCCGCCCACGGGATGCGGATCGTGATCGGCATGTTCACCTGTCCGCGGGTGCGGTAGTGGAGCTTCGCCACCTGGCACACGATCTGATCGAATGCCGGGTAGACGAACCCGTCGAACTGGATCTCGACGACCGGGCGGAACCCGCGATACGCGAGACCGACGGCGGTGCCGACGATGCCCGACTCGGCGAGCGGGGTGTCGATGACCCGACCCGCGCCGAACTCGTCGAGGAGTCCGTCGGTGATCCGGAAGACGCCGCCGAGACGGCCGATGTCCTCCCCCATGACGACCACTCGGTCGTCGCCGGTCATGGCGGAGCGGAGGCCCGCGGTGAGCGCCTTCCCCATCGTGAGGGTCGCGGGTCCGGCGGCGGTGTGCTGCTCGGTCATCTCACACCTCCTCGTCGGCGAAGCCGTCGAGGTAGGCCGCGAACCGCTCGCGCTGCCGCCCGAGGCCGACGTGCGGCTCGGCGTACACGTCGTCGAACACCTCGATCGCGGGGCGCGACTGCGCCGTGAGCGCCGCCTCGCGCATGCCCGCCGCGAGAGCGTCTCCGGCGGCCGCCACCTCGTCGGCGAAGGCGTCGTCCCACGCCGAGGTGCGGCGGAGGTGCGCCTCGAGCCGCGTGAGCGGGTCGCGGCTGCGCCACAGCTCCAGTTCGGATGCCTCGCGGTAGCGGGTCGGGTCGTCGGAGGTCGTGTGCGGACCCATCCGGTAGGTCACCGCCTCGATGAACGCGGGACCCTCACCCGAGCGGGCCCGGTCGAGCGCCCACCGCATCGCGGCGGTGCAGGCGATCGCGTCGTTGCCGTCGACGCGCATGCTCGGGATGCCGAAGGCGGGCGCCCTCCCCGCGATCGGGAAGCGCGACTGCACGGACACCGGCTCGGAGATCGCCCACTGGTTGTTCGAGCAGACGAAGACCACCGGCGCGCGGAACGAGGAGGCGAACACCATCGCCTCGTTGACGTCGCCCTGGCTCGTCGCGCCGTCACCGAAGTAGGCGACCGCGACCTGGTCGGCACCGTCCCGCTGGATGCCCATGGCGTAGCCGACCGCGTGCAGCGACTGGGCGCCGATGATGATCTGCGGCGTCGCGACGTGCAGGGCGTACGGGTCGAACGTGCCGTGCACCTCACCGCGCCAGCCGAGCACGAGCTCGGCGGCGCTCGCCCCGCGCGTGACGAGCACGCCGAGCTCGCGGTAGCTCGGGAAGAGGAAGTCGTCGCCGCGGCAGGCCCGGGCGCTCGCGACCTGGATCGCCTCCTGCCCCTGCGCGGGCGCCCACAGACCGAGGTGGCCTTGACGCTGGAGGGCGACGCCCTCGCCGTCAAGGCGCCGCGTGATCGCCATGTCGCGGTAGAGGGCGCGAAGGGCCGGCGCGTCGAGTGCCGGTGCGGCGCCGGTGCCGTCCACCCAGGCATCCAGCCGCGGATCGGCGATGCGGTCGCCGGTCGGGGTGAGCAGTTGCGCGACGGAATCGGTGTCGGCCGCGTGCATCGGATCGGTGGTCAGGGTGTGCATCGTCGTCACTCCTTCGGCGGGGCGCGAGGGTCTCGTGGACCCGGCGCTTCCGGACGCCGGCATCGTCGCCGGCTGATCCCGAGGCTACGTCCGCCCCGCACGTCGCTCAAGCATCCGACCCACACTTGAGCATGTTGTGCAGTGGACGGGTGTCGGTCCTGATACCGTTGTGCACTATGGGATCCCTGGACCGCGTCGACCTCGACCTGCTGAAGGCACTCGCCGATGACCACCGGGCGACCGTCGTCGCTCTCGCCGACCGGCTCGGCCTCTCCCGCAACACCGTGCAGGCGCGGATGGCGCGCCTGGAGCGCTCGGGGGTCTTCCAGTCGTTCGAGCGCGCCATGTCGCCGGCGGCGCTCGGGCTGCCGATCGAGGCGATGGTCAGCGTCATCGTGCGCCAGGCGGACATCCCCCGCATCACCGCGGAGATCGCCGAGATCCCGGAGGTCATCCAGGCGCACGGCCTCAGCGGTCAGATCGATCTCATGGTGCGCGTCGCGGCGCGCGACACCCAGCACCTGTTCGACGTCGACGCGCGCATCCTGTCGATCGAGGGCGTCGAGCGCACCGAGACCTCCCTCGTCATGGGCGAGGTGATCGGCTACCGGATCCGGCCGATTCTGGAGTCGGTGCGCCGCGAGCAGTGAGGGCGTCCGCCTCCGCGGCATCCAATCGCACCAGCACGACGCCGGCGAGCAGCACGACGCCGCCGACGAACTGGATCGGGGCCGGGGTCTCGCCGAGCAGCAGCCACGCGAAGCCGAGGGCGAAGAGCACCTCGCTGAGTCCGATGAACGACGCGAGACGCGACCCCACGCGCGGCACCGCCATCACCCCGAGCGCGTAGCCGAGGGTAGTGGCGACCGCGCCCACCCAGAGGATCGGCAGGATGCCCGGGACGTCGATCCCGCGGAAGGTCACCGTCACGGCCGGGGCGGCGAACGGGATCGCCCCGACCGCGGCCACCACCGCCATCGTGAGCGCTCCGATGATCAGCCCGCCGGCGGCGAGGGCGAGCGGCGGCAGGTCGTCGCCGGTGCGCTCGCTCATCGTGAAGTAGACGCACACCGTCACCGCGGCCCCGAGCGCGAGGAGCGTGCCGAGGAGGTCGAAGCGCGCGCCGGAGACATCCACCACCAGCACGAGGCCGACGACGGCCACGACCGATCCGATCAGCACGAGCCGCGAGGGTGCGCGTCGGGTGCGCAGCCAGACGAACCCGACGAGCAGCACCGGGGCGAGGTACTGGATGAGCAGGGCCACCGCGACCGGCATGCGCTGCATGGCAGAGAAGAACAGGAGCTGGCAGCCCGCGACCGGGATCAGGCCGAAGGCGAGGAGCGAACGCCCGTGCCGCCGCAGGAACGAGCGCTCGCGCCGCACCGCGGCGATCAGCGCCGGCGAGAGGATCAGGCCGGCGAGCCCCATCCGCACGAGGAGCGCCGCCGACAGCGACCAGCCCGCCTCGAGCAGCGGTTTGACGAGCGGCCCGCTCGACGAGAACGCGAGGGCCGAGACGACGGCGATGACGATGCCGCCCGTGCGGTGTCGCGCGATCGGACGGGTGCCCGGCGCGTTCACCGGTAGCGGCAGCGCGGGCGAGGTCGAGGCGATGATCTCGATGGGGGCGGTCTGGGTCACCGGCGGTCCTGCCTGGGATGTCATGAGTGAACCGTGCGTACACTGGTGACAGTACTGCCGATGAATGTCAGGAGTCAATATGGTTTTCATCCATGACACGGAGATGTCGCTGCGGGCCGCGGCGGCCCTCGTGAACACGCTGCCCGAAACCGATTCCGACGGCATGGACCGACTCGTCACCCAGGCCGACCTCGACGCCTATCTCGACGAATACGCCTACACCGGCACCTTCCACCGCGACGACGAGGAGCTGGAGGCGGTGCGCGACAATCGCCCGCGGCTGTTCGAGCTGTGGAGCGTCGGCCGCGACGAGGCGGTGCCCCTCGTGAACGCCATGCTCCGCGATGGGCAGGCACTCCCCCAGCTCGTCCGCCACGACGAGTTCGACTGGCACATCCACGCCACCGAGTCCGAGGCGCCGCTGTCGGTGCGCATGCTCGTCGAGTCGGCGCTCGCGTTCGTCGACGTCATCCGCTCCGACCAGTGGGATCGTGTGCGCGTCTGCGCGGCGGACGACTGCGAGTCGGTCTACGTCGACTTCTCCAAGAACGGGTCGAAGCGCTACTGCGACACCGGCAACTGCGGCAACCGCATGAATGTCATCGCGTACCGGCGCCGGAAGGCCGAAGAAAGCGCCTGACCGCGGATGCCGCGACCTGCGGCGTCTCGTAGTGGATCAGGTGCCCGACGTCGGCGATCTCGACGAGCTCGGCGTCGGGGAAGAGCGTCTGCAGATGCCGCTCCGCCTCGATCGGCGTGATGTCGTCCTTATCAGCGGCGATGAGGAGCGTCGGCTGGGCGATCTGCGGCGCGAAGCGGCGCACGTCGTTCGAGACCGACGCGACGAACCCCTCGTGCAGCACGTCGCGGTCGCTGAATTTCGAGAAGTAGGTGTCGTGCTGGTCGTGGATGAAGGCGAGCAGCGCCTTGTCGCGCGTCTTCGCCATCGACAGGCTCATGACGCGCACGATGACGCCGTTCCGCAGCAGCGCGTCGCCGAGCCGCCGCGGCAACTTCGCGCCCGCCCAGTAGTAGAAGACGGCGAGGCGGGTGAGGATGCCTCGGGGCCCCTCGAGCGCGGGCGCGCCGATCGGGTTGACGAGGATCACCTGGGGGGTGTCGAGTCCGCCCGCGACCGCCGCGGCGACGACGAGCGAGCCGAACGAGTGTCCGAGCACCGAGGCGCCGGGGGCGACCTGCGCCGCGAACGCCGTGAGCCACGCGGCATAGGTGTCGAGGTCGTGGGTGCGACCGGGCAGCGGATCGGTGTCGCCGAAGCCGGGGAGATCGGGCGAGATCACCCGCACCCCGTCGAGGTGCGCGACGACGGGCTCGAGCCCGTGGTGGTCGCCGCGGTAGCCGTGCACCGCGAGGAGCGTCGTCTCTGCGTCCGCGTCGCCGTACACCCAGTACGCCGTGGTTCCCCCGAGCACCGCGATCTCGCGGCGTTCGACGGGAATCGCGGCCAGCCGCTCGGCGTACGGGGAGGGCACGGTCATCCTTCGAGTCTACGAGCGCCGCGTGGCGTCGCCGCGCTGTCGGAGGTCGGGCATACCGTCGAAGGCATGAACCATGGGGAGCAGCTGCCGCTCTGGGATGACGCGGCGGACGAGCCGGCGGGCGTCCCCCCGCGCCGCGCGCTCGATGAGACACACCCCGCCGAGGCGTCCGTCGCCGAGGCATCCGTCGCTCAGGCATCCGTCGCTCAGCCCTCGGCGCGCGCCGCGCACTGGACCGACGCCGTCGGCGTGTTCGACCTGGAGACGACCGGCGTCGACGTCACGTCCGACCGCATCGTGACGGCGCACGTCGGCCTGCTCGGACCCGACGGGTCGGCCCGGTCTGCACGCTCGTGGCTGAGCGATCCGGGCGTCGAGATCCCCGAGGGTGCCACGGCGGTGCACGGCATCACGACCGAGCACGCACGGCGGCACGGCCGCCCCGCCGCCGAGGTCGTCGCGGAGGTCGTCGGCGCGCTCCGCGAACTCTTCGCCGCCGGCGTGCCGGTGGTGGCCTACAACGCGCCGTACGACTTCTCGCTGCTCAAGTACGAGGCGCTCCGGCACGGCGTCGCGCCGATCCTCGACCCCACGCCGGTGATCGATCCGCTCGTGCTCGACAAGGCGCACGATCGCTACCGGAAGGGCAAGCGCACGCTCGAGGTGGTCGCCGCGCACTACGCCGTTCCGCTCGTCGGAGCGCACGATGCGGCGGCGGATGCCATCGCCGCGGGCCGCGTCGCGCAGGCGCTCGCGCGCCGGTTCGGGCTCGCGGCGCGGGTGCACGAGCTGCACACCCAGCAGATCGGCTGGGCGCGCACGCAGGCGGAGAGCCTGACGGAGTACTTCATCCGGGTCGGCCGACTCGACCCGACCGACGCCGTCGACGGCAGCTGGCCGATCCGCTGATCCGTCCGCTGGGGGGATCGCCAGACGGCATCACCGGCCGGCGCCGGCAGGCGTGATCGGCCGGTGTGGCCGGTGCGTGATCAGCCGACGCGGCGTTGTCGCGCGTGATGACGAGCACGCCCGCATAGGGGTTCGCCCGGACCGTCACCTGTGTGAGCGCACCGTCGCTCTGGTAGCCGACCGCGGCGGCGAGACCGTCGCTGCGCACCTCCGCGGTGTCGCCGCACGCCCGCGCGAAGGACAGGTCGCGCGCTTCGATCGCGATGCAGGTCTGCGCGCCGCTCGTGCCCCACCACACCAACAGGTCGCCGGCACCTCCGAGCAGATGCAGCTCGTCCCAGGTGCTCTGGGCGAGGACGACGCCGCGGGAGGCCTCGATGCGCTCCGTATCGATGCCGAGCGGCAGGAACGGCTGCGCCGCGGCGGCGGGAAGCGCGTTGGACGCACGGCGGCGGGATCCGCCTCCCCGTCGTCCCCCGCGGCGCGCCACCCGGCCTCGAGGGCGGCGAGGCGGGCGCGCTCTTCGGCGGACAGCGCCTGGCCGCCGCGGCCGTAGGCGCGGGCGCGCAGGGCGGCGAGCTCGTCGGGCGCGGGAGTGGCCATGGACTCAGCATTCCAGGTCCGCGGAACGACGAAAGCCCCGGCGAAGCGGGGCTTTCGCGGGGCGGCTTACTTGCTGCCGAAGTTCTTGAAGCGCTGGTTGAACTTCTCGACGCGACCGGCCGAGTCCATGATGCGCTGCTTGCCCGTGTAGAACGGGTGCGAGGACGACGAGATCTCGACGTCGATGACGGGGTACGTGACGCCGTCGAGCTCGATCGTCTTGTCGCTCGTGACCGTCGAACGGGTCAGGAACGTGTCGCCGGAGCTGAGGTCGCGGAACACGACCGGCTGGTACTCGGGGTGGATGTCAGTCTTCATGAGGTTCCTTACGTGGTGCCCTGGATTTTGCCAGAGCGCGGGAAGTCTGCGGTGCGGATGCACCAAGGATCGATTCTACCAGTCCGCGGACGGAATCGAGAACCGGTCGTAGAGCGTGTCAGGCGCCGGAGATCGCGCGGGCCGCGTACCGGCCGTCTTCGACGCTCAGGGCGATCGGCATGCCGAAGGTGTCGGAGAGGTTCTGCGCGGTGAGGGTCTCCTCGACCGGCCCCGCCGCCACGACGGCGCCGTCGCGCAGCAGCAGCACGTGCGTGAAACCGACCGGGATCTCCTCGACGTGGTGGGTGACCATCACCATGGCGGGCGTGGTCGGCGCCTGCGCGTAGCCGCCGAGGAGGCCGAGCAGCTCCTCCCGGGCGCCGAGGTCGAGGCTCGCAGTCGGCTCGTCGAGCAGGAGCAGCTCGGGGTCGGTCATGACCGCCCGGGCGATCTGCACGCGCTTCTGCTCGCCGTCCGACAGCGTGCCGAACGTGCGGTCGGCCAGGTGGTCGAGCTTCCACTCCCCCAGCACGCGCCGCGCACGGCGCTCGTCGATCGTCTCGTACTCCTCGTTCCAGCGACCGAGCACCGAGAACGCCGCCGTCAGCACGACGTCGAGCACCGTCTCCTCCGGCGGCACGCGCCTGGCCATCGCCGACGAGGCGAAACCGATGCGCGGGCGCAGCTCGAAGACATCCGTGCGTCCGAGGCGCTCGTCGAGGATCGTCACCTCGCCCGACGTCGGGTGCAGAAGCGTCGCGGCCAGCTGCAGGATCGTGGTCTTGCCGGCCCCGTTCGGGCCGAGCACCACCCAGCGCTGGTCGTCGGTGACCGTCCAATCGACGTGATCGACGATGTTGCGGGCGTTCCGGCGCACGACGACGTCGGCGAACTCGAGGACCTGGGGCATGCTCCCAGCCTATCGGGAGGCCTGCGCCACCTCCCGGTAGAGCGCCTCCGTGGCGTCGGCGATCGCCTGCCAGCTGAACTCGGTCGCGGCGCGCTCCCGACCGGCCTGACCGTACGCGCGCGCCCGCTCGGGGTCGGAGACGACCTCCGTGAGGGTCGATGCGAGGTCGGCGACGAAGCGGTCGGGGTCGGTCGGCGTGCCGGTGCCGTCCTGCACCTGGTCGATGGGCACGAGACGACCGGTGACGCCATCGACGACGACTTCGGGGATGCCGCCGGTGGCGGTCCCGACGACCGCGGCCCCGCACGCCATCGCCTCGAGGTTCACGATGCCGAGCGGCTCGTAGATCGACGGGCAGACGAAGGTCGTGGCCGACGTGAGGATCGCGCAGAGGTCGGGTCGCGGCAGGAACTCGTCGATCCACACGACGCCGTCGCGCGTCTGCTGCAGATCGCGCACGAGGCCCTCGACCTCGGCCAGGATCTGCGGCGTGTCGGGGGCCCCGGCGCAGAGGACGACCTGCACCTCCGGCGGGAGGAGCGCGGCGGCGCGGAGGAAGTACGGCAGACCCTTCTGCCGCGTGATGCGCCCGACGAAGACCACGGAGGATCGGTCCGGGTCGATGCCGAACCGCTCCAGCAGCGCCGGGTCGGAACGCGGATGCCAGGCATCCACATCGATCCCGTTGTAGATCACGCGCACCTTGGCGGGGTCGAGCGCCGGGTAGCTGCGCAGGATGTCGCGGCGCATGCCCTCGCTCACCGCGACGACGGCGGCGGCGTGCTCGTAGGCGGTCTGCTCGATGTAGCTCGACACGGCGTAGCCGCCGCCCAGCTGCTCGGCCTTCCACGGCCGGAGCGGTTCGAGCGAGTGCGCGGTGACGACGTGCGGGATGCCGTGCAGGAGCGAAGCGAGGTGACCGGCGAAGTTCGCGTACCAGGTGTGCGAGTGCACCACATCGGCCCCCGCGACGTCGCCGACGATCTCGAGGTCGACGCCGAGCGTCTGGATCGCCGGATTGGCCTCCTGAAGCTCCACCGGCACCGTATAAGAGCTCGTGTCGGGCTCGTCGCGCTCCTCACCGAAGGCGTGCACGCGCACCTCGATGCTCGCGCGCAATGCCGTGACGAGCTCGGTCACGTGCACTCCCGCACCCCCGTAGATCTCCGGCGGATACTCCTTCGTGACGATGTCGACGCGCATGTCCCGAACGCTAGTACAACGCCGCGCGGGGGGCATAGTGTGGGGCCATGCCAGCAGCGCCGAAGGTCTTCGGAATCATCCTCGCCGGCGGCGAGGGCAAACGTCTCATGCCCCTCACGGAAGACCGCGCCAAGCCCGCGGTGCCCTTCGGCGGGCAGTACCGCCTCATCGACTTCGCGATCTCGAATCTCATCAACTCCGGCCTCCGCCAGATCGTCGTGCTGACCCAGTACAAGTCGCACTCGCTCGACCGGCACATCTCGCAGACCTGGCGCATGTCGGCGCTGCTGAACTCGTACGTGGCATCCGTGCCCGCCCAGCAGCGCCTCGGAAAGCGCTGGTTCTCGGGGTCGGCCGACGCCATCCTGCAGTCCCTGAACCTCGTGCAGGACGAGAAGCCCGACATCGTCATGGTGATCGGTGCCGACCACGTCTACCGGATGGACTTCCAGCAGATGCTCGCGGCGCACATCGAGTCGGGCGCGAAGGCGACGGTCGCGGGCATCCGGCAGCCCATCTCGCTCGCGAACCAGTTCGGGGTCATCGACGTCGACCCGGCCGACGGGGTGACGATCCGCGACTTCTTGGAGAAGCCGCAGAACCCCGACGGACTCGTCGAGAGCCCGGACGAGGTGCTCGCGTCGATGGGCAACTACATCTTCGACGCGGATGCCCTGATCGCCGCCGTCGAGGCGGACGGCGAACTGCCCACCTCCGACCACGACATGGGTGGCGACATCATCCCCTACTTCGTCGGACGCGACGAGGCCGCGGTCTACGACTTCAAGCGCAACGACGTGCCCGGCTCGACCGATCGCGATCGCGACTACTGGCGCGACGTGGGCACGCTCGACTCGTTCTTCGACGCGCACATGGATCTCATCTCCACGCTGCCGATCTTCAACCTGTACAACACCGACTGGCCGATCCACTCGCAGGCCGTCAACTCACCGCCGGCGAAGTTCGTGCGCGACGGGGTGGGGCGCATCGGCAACGCGATCGACTCGATCGTCTCGCTCGGATCGGTGCTGTCGGGCACGCATCTGGAGCGGTCGGTCGTCGGTCCCTGGACGCTCGCGGCGGGCGGATCGACGATCACCGATTCGGTGCTGTTCGATCACGTCGACGTCGGCGCGGGCGCGCGCGTGCACCGCGCAATCCTCGACAAGAACGTCGTGCTCGAGCCGGGTGCGACGGTCGGCGTCGATCGGGCGCTCGACCTGTCGCGCGGGTTCACGGTGACCGACAGCGGCATCACGGTGGTCGGGAAGAACGCGCGCGTCGCACGGTGACGCGGCGCGCGGAGACGACGCGCGCCGCCCGGTAGGTTGGTCGGGTGCCTGACGCCCGGTTCCTCGTCGTGTTCGACGCTGATTCGACCCTGCTCCGCAACGAGGTCATCGAGCTGATCGCCGACGAGGCGGGGCGCGGGGCCGAGGTCGCCGCCGCCACCGAGGCCGCGATGCGCGGCGAGGTCGACTTCGCCACCAGCCTGCGCTCGCGCGTGCAGGCCCTCGCGGGAGTGCCGCTCGCCGCGTTCGAGCGTGTGCTCGCCCGCGTCGAGCCGACTCCCGGCGCCGCGGAGCTGATCGCCGAGATCCACCGACGCGGCGGTCGGGCCGCCGTCGTCTCGGGCGGGTTCCACGAGGTGCTCGACACCGTCGCGCCCGCGCTCGGCGTCGACCGGTGGCGCGCCAACCGGCTCGCGTCGGCCGGCGGAGCGCTCACCGGAACGGTGGACGGCGGCATCGTGGATGCCGCGGCGAAGGCCGCCGCGCTGCAGGACTGGGCGGCGGCCGAGGGCATCGGACTCGAGCGCACGATCGCCGTCGGCGACGGCGCGAACGACCTGCGCATGATGGCCGTCGCCGGGCTCGGCATCGCGTTCAACGCCAAGCCCGCCGTGCGCGCGCAGGCCGACCTCGTCGTCGGCCCCGTCGATCTGCGTCAGCTCATCCCCCTGCTGCCCTGACCGGGTCGCTGCCACCGGCCCTCATGGTGGGGGTCTCTGTGCCCGGGGGCTCCCCAGTGACGGGGGTCTTCTCGGTGTCGGGGGCACGCACTACCGTCGGGCCATGGAAGTCATTCTCGTTCCCGGGCTCTGGCTGACGGCGTCGTCGTGGGATCCCGTGCTCCCCGCGCTCCGCGAGGCGGGCCATACGCCCGTCCCGCTCACCCTTCCCGGCGTCGGCGGAACCGCCGCCGAGACGGCCGACATCACCATGGATGACTGGGTCGCGGCGGTGGCCGCGGAGATCGACCGGCACGAGGGTCCCGTGGGTCTCGTCGGCCACAGCGGCGGGGGCAACGTCGTCTGGGGCGCTGCGGCGGCGCGCCCCGACCGCGTCGCGCGCGTCGTGTTCGTCGACACCGTGCCGCTAACGCGGAGCATTCCGGCCCAGGCGCCGACCTCGCCGGTCACCCTCGACGACGACCGGCGATTCGGCGTGCCGGTGACGCTCCTCATGGGGTCGCTCGACGAGGCGGCGCTCCGCGCCGAGCTCGCCCGGTGGGGTCCGTATGCGGAGGAGTTCGCGGCGATCGACGACGCCACGGTCGTGCGCCTCGGCACCGGTCACTGGCCGCAGTTCAGCGCGCCCGCCGCCCTCGCTCGCGCACTCGTCGAGGCATTCGCGGAGGACGCTCCGCGGGAGGATGCCCCGGCCTGAAGTGCTCCCGAGGAGGAGGCATCCGAGGAGGACGCTCCCGCGGAAGCGGTTTCCGGGGAGGCAGCGGTCAGTGACCCATGCCGAGGCCGCCGTCGACGGGGATGACCGCGCCGGAGACGTAGGCGGCGTCGTCCGACGCGAGCCATGCGACCACGCCGGCGACCTCGTCGGGCGTCGCGAAGCGACCGGCGGGGATGCTGCGCTTGTACTCGGCCTGGGTCTCCTCCGGCAGCTCCGCCGTCATGTCGGTCTCGATGAACCCGGGGGCGACGACATTCGCGGTGATGCCGCGACCGCCGAGCTCGCGGGTCAGCGACCGGGCGAACCCGACGAGTGCCGCCTTCGACGAGGAGTAGTTGATCTGCCCGGCCGACCCGTAGAGCCCGACGACACTGGAGATGAGGATGACGCGGCCCCAGCGGGCGCGCAGCATGCCCCTCGAGGCGCGCTTGACCACGCGGAACGTGCCGCCCAGGTTCGTCGAGACGACCGAGTCGAAGTCATCCTCGGTCATCCGCAGCAGGAGCGTGTCCTTCGTGATGCCCGCGTTCGCGACGACGATCTCGACCGACCCCCACGCCCGCTCGACCTCGGTGAATGCGGCGTCGAGCGACGCCGCATCGGTCACGTCCGCGCGCACGGTCATCGTGCCCTCGGGGCCTTCGCCCGAACGTGCGGTCACCGCGGTGCGGTAGCCCTCGGCGACGAAACGCTCGGCGATCGCGCGGCCGATGCCGCGGTTTCCGCCGGTGACGAGGACGACTCTGCCAGTGGACATGCTGCTCCTGAGGTTCGGGACGCGGGGATGCCCTCGCGACGGCACAGCCGCGGCGAAGACCGCACCAGCCTACTGCCGGTGCCCCGGCCCGGTAGGCTGACGGCAGGCGAGAGGAGCCCATCGTGACCGATCCCACCGGCCCCCAATCGGAGCAGCCCGCGCAGCCCGCACACCCCGAGACGGCGCCCGAAACGGCATCCGACACCGCGGCGGCGCAGCAGGGCGATCCGACCCCGTACGGCGACCCCGCCGCGTACCCGACCGCCCCGCTCACGCCGCCTCCGCCGGCGTACGACGCCGCATCCTACGTCGCTCCCGCGGCACCCGCGTACGACACCACGCCGTATCCGCCGGTCGCGCCGTCGAGCGAGGTTCCGGCCTACGCACCCCCGACCTATGCCCCGCCCGCCTACGGCGCCCCGCCCGCCTACGGGGCAGCACCCGCGTACGGCGCGACGCCGGAGGGCGCGTACGGCGGCTACCCCGTGCAGACGACCCCGGGCGCTCCGCCGGTGGCGCCCTACGGCTACGGCGCCTACCCGACGCGCAAGACTAACGGTCTGGCCGTCGCCTCGTTGGTGCTCTCGATCGTCGGCTTCCTCTGGATCCTCCCGCTCGTCGGCTCGGTCGCCGGGGCGATCATGGGCCACATCGCACTCGGTCAGATCAAGCGCACGGGCGAGGGCGGCCGCGGCATGGCCCTCGCCGGCGTCATCATCGGCTGGGCGGGCGTCGCGCTGCTCCTGCTCGGTGTGCTGTTCCTGTTCTTCGTCGTCGCCGTCTCGTCGGGCTCGTCCCAGTACTCCTGATCCGTGGCGCGGCGTCGCTCGGGCGGCCTCCGCACGGGTGTCGGCGGCGTAGGCTTGAGGCACCGTGAAGCACACTTCCGCTCAGTCTGCGACGTCGCTCCCGCGCGCTCCGCGCGACGACGCCCACACCCGCATGGGCAAGTACTTCTCGATGATGGCGATCCGCGTCGTCTGCTTCGTGCTGATGGTCGCGATCCAGCCGTACGGCTGGTACACGTGGCTGTTCGCGATCGGCGCGGTCCTGCTGCCGTACTTCGCCGTGGTCATCGCGAACGTCGCCGCGGCGCCGGCCGCGCGGGCGGCGCCCCCGGAGCGGGCGATCGAGGCGCCCCCGAGCGCGGCACCCCGCGCCGCGCAGACCCCGACGACCTCGGACACCCCCACCGTCGTCCGCATCCACGAAGCCCCGCGTCGTCCGGAGGACGCGGCATGAGCGCTGCGACGGGCGTCGACGCGCGCGGCGGCGTCGCCGTGTGCTCCCGTGCGGGATGCCGCGCCGAGGCGCTCTGGCAGGTCGTGTGGCGCAACCCGCGCATCCACGACGCCTCCCGCCGCAAGATCTGGGCCGCCTGCGCCGAGCACGTCGATTACCTCCGCGAATACCTCGCTTCGAGGGCGTTCCCGGTCGAGGTCGTCGCCATGCCGGATGCCGCGCCGGACGACAGTGCGAATGCCCTGCCGGATGCCACAGTGAAGGCGGACTCGTGAACCGTACGGCCCTGCGCTGGGGCGGCTACATCGCGTTCGCGATCGTCTTCGCGATCGCGTGCGCGTACCTGTCGAACTGGCAGTTCACCCGGAACGAGTCGCGCGAGCGGCAGCTGGCGCTGATCGCCGCGAACTACGACGCGGCCCCGGCGGAGCTCACCGATCTGGTCGCACCGGACGGGTCGTTCGACCCCGACGACCAGTGGCGCCCCGTGCGGCTGACGGGCGAGTACCTCACGTCGGACACGCTCCTCGCGCGCAACCGCGCGCACGGCGGAACCGCGGCCTTCGAGGTGCTCGTGCCGTTCCGCACCTCGGCGGGCGACGTTCTCGTCATCGACCGCGGATGGGTGCCCCCGGCCGAGTCCGGATCGGGAGCACTCGCCGTGCCCGATCCCCCGAGCGGCACCGTCACGGTGATCGCGCGGCTCATGCCCGGCGAACCGCTGCGCAACGCCACCCAGTCCGCGCCGTCCGGCCAGGTGCCGACGATCAACCTGCCGCTCATCGCCGACACCACGCACGTCGACGGCGTGATCGAAGGAGCCTACGGCCTCATGGTGTCGGAGGATCCTGCGCCCGCGAGCGCACCGACCGCGCTCGAGCCGCCGTCCGAAGACCCCGGGCCGCACCTGTCGTATGCGATCCAGTGGATCCTCTTCGCCGTCATGGGGTTCGTCTTCATCTGGTACATGATCCGCACCGAGCTCAAGCATCGCCGCGAAGACGCCGAGGACGCGGCGGCCGAGGCGGCGGCGCGGGGCACCGCCGTCGGCGAGGCATCCACTCCCCCGGACGCATCCCCCGTGGCATCCACGACCCGGCGACGCCGGCGCGGTGAGCCGCGCCCGAAGGATCGCGACATGACCGAGGAGGACGCCCTCCTCGACGAGCTCACGCCGCGCTGAGCCGCGGAATCGCGTCACCGACGCAGGAGATCTCACGAAGGCAGGACCGATCCCCCGCGTTTCGTCCTGCCTCGGTGAGATGTCCTGCGTTCGTGAGGTGAGAAGCCGGGGCTCAGGCGAGCTCGATCAGGTCGACGTAGTCGCGCCCCCAGATGTCCTCGACGCCGTCGGGCAGGATCAGCACGCGCTCGGGGTTCAGCGCCTGCACGGCACCCGAGTCGTGCGAGACGAGCACGACGGCGCCCTCGTAGTGCGCGAGGGCGCCGAGGATCTCCTCGCGCGACGCGGGGTCGAGGTTGTTGGTCGGCTCATCGAGCAGCAGCATGTTGGCGCTCGAGACGACGAGCGTCGCGAGCGACAGGCGGGTCTTCTCACCGCCGGAGAGCACACCGGCGGGCTTCAGCACGTCGTCGCCGGTGAACAGGAAGGACCCGAGCACTTTGCGCGCCTCGGTCGCCGTGATGTCGGGGGCCGCCGACATCATGTTCTCGAGCACCGACCGGTTCACGTCGAGGTTCTCGTGCTCCTGCGCGTAGTAGCCGATCTTCAGGCCGTGGCCCGGTTCGAGCTCTCCGGTGTCGGGCTGGTCGACGCCGGCGAGGATCCGCAGGAGCGTCGTCTTTCCGGCACCGTTGAGGCCCAGCACGACGACCTTCGAACCGCGGTCGATCGCGAGGTCGACGTCGGTGAAGATCTCGAGCGACCCGTACGACTTCGACAGGTTCTTGGCCATGAGCGGCGTCTTGCCGCAGGGTGCGGGCTTGGGGAACCGCAGCTTCGCGACGCGATCCTCCTGGCGCACCTCCTCGAGGCCCGAGAGCATCTTCTCCGCGCGCGCGACCATCTGGTGCGCGGCGGCGGCCTTCGAGGCCTTGGCGCCGAAGCGCGCAGCCTGCAGCTGCAGCGCTGTGGCCTTCTTCTCGATGTTGGCGCGCTCCTTCTTGCGTCGCTCCTCGTCGGCCACCCGCTGGCGCAGGTAGTTCTTCCAGTTCATGTTGTAGACGTCGATCACTTGGCGCATCGCGTCGAGGTAGAAGACGCGGTTGACGGTCTCGCCGACGAGCTCGACGTCGTGGCTGATGACGATCAGCCCGCCCTTGTAGTTCTTCAGGAACTCGCGCAGCCACACGACGCTGTCGGCGTCGAGGTGGTTCGTGGGCTCGTCGAGGATCATCGTCTGCGCGTCCGAGAACAGGATGCGCGCGAGCTCGATGCGCCGGCGCTGACCACCGGAGAGCGTCTTCAGCGGCTGATCGAGGATGCGGTCGGGCAGCGAGAGGTTGTGCGCGATGGATGCCGCCTCCGCCTCGGCCGCGTAGCCGCCGAGCGCCTCGAACCGCTCGGTGAGGTTGCCGTAGCGGCGCATCGCCTTCGCGGCGACCTTCTCGTCGGCGTCGCCCATCTCGATCGACGCCTCGTGCATCTGGAGGGCGAGAGTGCCGAGCCCGCGGGCGTCGAGGATACGGGTACGCGCGAGCATCTCCGGGTCGCCCGAACGGGGGTCCTGCGGCAGGTAGCCGAGTTCGCCGGAGCGCTCGACCTTGCCGTCGGCGGGCGGGAGGTCGCCGGCGAGCACCTTCGTCAGCGTCGTCTTGCCGGCGCCGTTGCGCCCGACGAGGCCGATCTTGTCGCCGTCCGAGACGCGGAACGACACCTCCGACATGAGCGTGCGGGCGCCCACGCGGATCTCGAGGTCGTGCACGGCGAGCACAGCAGACGTCCGTTCTTCGGTGGTGTTCGGGGGTGGGGTTGCCGGCCGGGGCGCGCATTCCGTTCGCCTGCGCAGTGTCGCAAACGGCGGCCCGCGCGCGGGCCAGCCTCCCAGTCTACTCGGCTGCGGAGACGCCGACGCCCTCCGCGGGGGCGGGCGTGCGCGCCACCCGCAGCTCGCGCACCCCCGACTCGACCCGGCCGGCGCCGTCGAAGTCGAAGCGGTGCTTGCGGTAGAAGGCCTGTGCGCGGGGGTTCGGGTCGGCGACCCAGAGCGAGGCCGTGCTCTGCGGGCGGACGACCGCCTCGAGCAGCGCCGAGCCGAGTCCTGTGCCGTGGTGGGCTGTCAGCACGTAGAGCACCGTGAGGTTCACCTCGACCGAGGCATCCTCCTCGTACGGATCGGCGGCGCGCGTATCCCGCGACGCCCGGCGCGGGAAGGCACGCGGACTCCTTCGCCGGCGCCGCCGAGCCCGGTGTCGCCGGCGCTGTCACTGTCGTTGCCCGACAGCGCCGTGCGGGAACCTTGGTGGACGTCGTCCAAGAAGTCGCGGTGGCGTGCCCCTAGGCTGATCCCGACGCCCCGGCCCGTCGACCGGCCGCCCACCCTCGAGGAGCCTCATGTCTCTCGCCGCCCCCGTCCGCCGCCCGGTGCTCGCGGACCTCATCGCCCGCCCCTCGAACCGCGCCCGCGCATTCGCTCTGGATGCCGCCCTCGTCGTGGTCGGCGCGGGGTTCGTCGCCGCGCTGGCCCAGGTCGAGGTGCCGCTGTGGCCCGTGCCGATCACGGGTCAGACGCTCGGTGTCGTCGTGGTCGGCGCCGCGCTCGGCGCACGCCGCGGTGCCGCCGCCCTCCTCACCTATCTCGTCGCGGGGCTCGCGGGCCTCCCGGTGTTCGCGGGCTTCACCGGCTCGATCGCCGCGGTCGCGAAGCCGAGTTTCGGCTTCATCATCGGCTTCGTCTTCGCCGCCGCCGTCGCGGGATGGTTCGCGCAGCGCGCGTGGGACCGTCGTCCCCTCCTCGCCTTCGCCGGCTTCGTCCTCGCCAGCGCGATCCCGTTCGTCTTCGGCATCCCCTACATGGCGTTCATCCTCAACGTCGTCGGTGGCGGCACGTTCGGGCTCGGCGAGATCCTCGCGTTCGGCCTGTGGCCCTTCGTCATCGGCGGCATCGTGAAGGCCGCGATCGCCGCCGTGCTGATCCCGGCCGCCTGGGCGGGCGTGCGCGCCGCCGACCGCTCGACGCGTCGCTGAGATCCACCACTACGCCGTCCGCGCCCTCGGCCCTGTACCCGCATCCTGGGCGAGACGACCATCGAGGCGAAGCCCGAGCGTGTGGCGACCATCTCGTGGGGCAACCAGGACGTGGCCCTCGCCCTCGGCGTGCTGCCGGTCGGCATGGATGCGCAGGTGTGGGCGTGGAGCGGTGCGGCCAAGCCGGGCGTCTACGAGTGGACGAGCGATAGGATCGCCGAGCTCGGCGGCGAGATGCCGCCCCTGTTCGACGTCACCGACGGTCTCGACTTCGAAGCGATCGCCGACACGTCGCCCGATGTGATCCTCGCCGCCCAGTCGGGCCTCACCGAGGAGGACTACGGCACGCTCAGCGAGATCGCCCCCGTCGTCGCCTACCCCGGCATCCCGTGGTTCACACCGTGGCGCGACCAGATCGCGCTCGACGCGATGGCGCTGGGTCTTTCCGCCGAAGGCGATGAGCTGATCTCCGACCTCGAGAAGCAGATCGCGGATGCCACCGCCGACGCCGACCTCGAGGGGAAGACCGCCGCCTTCTTCTTCGCCGACCCGACCGACCTGTCGAAGGTGTCGCTGTACACCGGCGGCGACTCGCGCACGGCGTTCCTGCACGACCTCGGGTTCGA
Organism: Microbacterium sp. F2E; assembly: GCF_020905435.1. Taxonomy (NCBI): domain Bacteria; kingdom Bacillati; phylum Actinomycetota; class Actinomycetes; order Micrococcales; family Microbacteriaceae; genus Microbacterium; species Microbacterium sp. F2E. Next base: position 117,450 of record NZ_JAJJIB010000003.1, read on the forward strand.
TCTGCCGAAGGTCGCCGTCGACGCTGCGGACGCCGGCTCGTTCTACCTCGACTTCAGCGCCGAGAACGCCGACCAGCTGCAGGACGTCGACGTGATCGTGAGCTACGGCGACGACACGCTGCTCGCCGCGATGCAGGCCGACCCGCTGTGGAGCACGCTTCCCGCCGTGAAGAACGGCGCCGTGGTCGCCGTCGGCGAGGGCGACGCCTTCAGCGCGGCCGTCACCCCGACCGCCCTCTCGATCCCGTGGGTGCTGAAGGACTACGTCGCGAAGCTCCAGGAAGCGGCAGCGAAGGTCCAGTGACCTCCGTACCGACCACGACGGCCTCCGCCGGTTCCGCCGCGCGTCGCCCCTCCGCCGCTCCGGCGCAGGGGCGACGCCGCGGCGTCGTCGTCACGGTCGCCGTGGTGGCGGTCGCGGTGACGATCGTCGTCTCGCTCTCGTTCGGGTCGCGCCCGGTGGGGGCGGCGCAGGTCGTCGAGGGCATCTCGATGTGGTTCCGCGGTCAGACGCCCACCGACATCGGCGCCCTCGCGGTGCAGAGCCGCATCCCGCGCACCGTGCTGGCCGTCCTCGCCGGCGCAGCGCTCGCGCTCTCCGGCGCCCTCATGCAGGCGATCACCCGGAACCCCCTCGCCGACCCCGGCATCCTCGGGGTGAACACGGGCGCCGCACTCGCGGTCGTCATCGGCATCGCGTTCCTCGGCGTCTCGAGTGCGTTCGGCTATCTCGGCCTCGCCCTGGTCGGCGCGTTCCTCACCGCCTTCTTCGTCTACGTCGTCGGGTCGATCGGCCCCGGCGGCACGACGCCGATCAAGCTGGCCCTCGCGGGGGCGGCGACCACCGCCGCGCTCTCGTCGCTCGTCGCGGCGATCCTACTCCCCCGCCAGGCCGTGATGGACGAGTTCCGCTACTGGCAGGTGGGCAACGTCGCCCGAGCGGACTGGGAAACGATGGGCGTCATCGTGCCGGTGCTCGTGATCGCCGGCGTGATCGCGCTCGTCGCCGCATCGTCGCTGAACGCGCTCGCCCTCGGCGACGACGTCGCCGTCGGTCTCGGGGTGCACGTCGGCCGCATCCGTGTCGTGTCGGCGGTCGCCGGCGTCGCCCTCTGCGCCGCGGTGACCGCGCTGGCCGGGCCGATCGGCTTCGTCGGCCTCATGGTTCCGCACGCCGTGCGCCTGATCTCCGGGCCCGATCTGCGCTGGCTGCTCCCCCTCTCGGCGCTCGGCGGAGCGGTGCTGCTCACCCTCGCCGACACGATCGGGCGCGTGATCGGCTCTCCCGGCGAGGTGGAGGCGGGCATCATCACCGCGTTCCTCGGTGCGCCCGTGCTCATCGCTATCGCCCGGCGCACGCGGATGAAGGCCCTGTGACCGTGACGGCCCTCACTCTCCCCGCTCCCGCCTCCGTCGACCTCGTGCGCACCGGCCGCCAGCGCCGCGTGCGTCGGCGCCGCATCGCCATGGCCGTGATGGCGGTGCTCATCGTGGTGCTCTTCGGCGCGATGCTCATGCTCGGGCGGACGATCTATCCGGCCTCCGACGTGATCGCGGTGCTCACCGGCGACCAGGTCACCGGCGCCTCGTTCACGGTCGGCACGCTGCGGCTCCCCCGCGCCCTTACCGCGGTGCTCGCCGGCCTCGCATTCGGCGTCGCGGGCGCGACCTTCCAGACGCTGCTGCGCAACCCGCTGGCGAGCCCCGATGTCATCGGCATCAGCTCTGGCGCGAGCGCGGCCGCGATCCTCTCGATCGTCATCCTCCACTGGGGCAGCACCGCCACGATGGGGCTCGCTCTCGCCGCCGGCATCCTGACCGCACTGATCATCTACCTCGCCGCACGCGCCGGGGACTCCACCGGCGGACGGCTGATCCTCATCGGCATCGGCGTGGGCGCGATGCTCGACGCGGTCGTGGCGTTCCTGCTCGTGCGCGCCGCCGTCTACGACCTGTCGGTCGCCGCGCGGTGGATGACCGGGAGCCTGAACGGCTCGCGGATGGCCGACATCCCCGCCCTCGCCGTCGCGGTCATCGCGCTCGTCCCGATCGTGCTCGTGCTGCAGCGGAATCTTGGCGCCCTCGAGCTGGGCGACGCCTCGGCGACCGCGCTGGGCGTCCGGGTCGACCGCACGCGCATGGTGCTCGTCGTGGCGGCCGTGGCGCTCGTCTGCGTGGCGACGGCGACGACGGGGCCGATCGCGTTCGTCGCGTTCCTCGCCGGCCCGATCGCCGCGCGGATCGTCGGCCCCGGCGTCCCGGTCATCGCGCCGGCGGCGCTCACCGGAGCCTGCCTGGTGATGGCCGCCGACCTCATCGGTCAGTTCGCGTTCGACATGAAGTTCCCGGTCGGCGTCATCACCGGCATCCTCGGCGCGCCCTACCTCATCTACCTGCTCACCCGTACCGCCAGACGCGGAGGATCCTCATGACCCCAGCGCACACCCTGCGCACCGAGGGGCTCGTCTCGGGCTATGGCCGCACCACGATCGTGGACGGCGTCGACCTGCAGATCCCGACCGGCAAGGTCAGCGTGATCGTCGGCGCCAACGCCTGCGGCAAGTCGACGCTGCTGAAGACCATCGCGCGGCTGCTGCCGACCCAGTCGGGCGCGGTGCTGCTCGACGGCCAGGCCATCGACCGTCTGCCGACGAAAGACCTCGCGCGCACGCTGGGGCTGCTGCCGCAGCAGCCCGTCGCGCCGGAGGGCATCGCCGTGGCCGATCTCGTCGGTCGCGGCCGTCACCCGCATCAGAAGATGTTCCGCAGCTGGAGCGCCGACGACGACCGCGCCGTCACCGAGGCGCTCGCGGCGACGGGCGTGCTCGACCTCGCCGATCGCGCCGTCGACGAGCTCTCCGGCGGCCAGCGGCAGCGGGTGTGGATCGCGATGGCGCTCGCCCAGCAGACCGACATCCTGCTGCTCGACGAGCCGACGACGTTCCTCGACGTCTCGCACCAGATCGAGGTGCTCGATCTGCTCACCGATCTGAACGCGCAGCGCGGCACGACGATCGTGATGGTCCTGCACGACATCAACCTCGCGGCGCGCTACGCCGACCACCTGTTCGCGCTCCGTGCCGGACGGCTGGTCGCCTCCGGCGCGCCGCGCGACGTCGTGACGAGCGGCGCTCGTGCGCGAGGTGTTCGATCTGGATGCGCTGGTGATCGACGACCCCGTCTCCGGCACACCGCTCGTGCTCCCCCGCGGGCGCCACCGTGTGCGTCAAGCCGGAACCGACGCGGCTCCGGCTGCCGACAGCTCCGCCGCCGCGTCGCCCGCCCCCGGGCCCGTCCCCTCGACGACTGGAGAGAGCCGATGACGACCGAACAAGCGACGGCCACCGAGCCGACGACCGCCGACCGCCCGCAGAGCCGCTTCTTCCGCGCGCGGGTGACGGCGATCACCGACCTCACCCCGAGCTTCCGCCGGTTCACCTTCGGCGGCGAAGATCTGGCCGACTACGGCGACCCCGGCTTCGACCAGCGCATCAAGATCGTCTTCCCGACCTCCGACATCTCGATCGACGACATGCCGACGGCAGACGACTGGTGGGACCGCTGGCGCGCGCTCGACGATGCGGAACGCCCCCCGTTCCGCACCTACACCACCCGCGCGGTGCGCCGCGCGGCGTGCGAGGTCGACGTCGACATGGTCGCGCACGACGTGCTCGGCCCGGCGTCGGAGTGGATCGCGCGCGCCGAGGTCGGCGACGAGGTGCTGATCTTCGCGCCCACCACTGCGCACGCCGCGGTGAGCTACGGCATCGACTTCGTGCCGCCCGCCCGCACCGACGACGTCCTCCTCGCCGGCGACGAGACCGCGGCCCCCGCGATCGCCGTGATCCTCGAGCAGCTCCCCCGCACCGCGCGGGGTGTCGTCGTGCTCGAGACGCCCGACCCGGCCGACGCGGCGTACCTCCCCGAGCACCCCGGCTTCGTCTACCGCGTGGCAGCTCGCCGCGACGACGCCGATCGGCACCGACACCTCATCGCCGCCGTCACCGAGGCCGCCGCGACGCTCGCCCCGGCGGGACGCGGCAGCGAGGTCGAGGAGATCGACATCGACGCCGACATCCTGTGGGAGGTGCCGCGCACCGCCAAGGGCGGCGCGGCGCTGAAGAGCGCCGCGCTCTATGCGTGGCTCGCCGGTGAGGCCGGCGCCATCAAGACGCTCCGCCGCCACCTCGTCACCGAGCGCGGCGTCGACCGTCGCGCCGTGGCGTTCATGGGCTACTGGCGGCTCGGCCGCGCCGAGGTCTAGTCGGCGACGGTCGCCGGCCCCGTCACGGCCCCGTCCGCAGGCCCCGCCTCGGCAACGCGGCCCATCCGCAGTCCGGGCACGACGGCGAGCACCGCGAGGGCGGCGGCGATCAGGAACACGGCCGGGAACGAGGCATCCGTCGCCTTCAGCGCCACGAACGTCAATCCCATGACCGCGATGGATGCGGCGGCGCCGATCGAATCCGAGATCGACAGCGCCGACGAGTTGAACCCCTGGTTCTGCGGGGTGGAGTACGCGAGCGTGAGCACCGTCAGACGCGGGTACATGAGGCCCATGCCGGCGCCGGCGAGCGACCACCCGGCGATGATCGTCCACGCCGGCAGGTGCCACGCGGCGGTCGCCGCGGCGACGAGGGCCGCGGCGGCGAGCAGGCTCGCGCCGATCAGGGTGATGCGCGCATTGCCGAGCCGGTCGCCGAACCGTCCCTGCACCTCGGCGCCGGCGGCCCAGAGGAGCGCCGCCGCGGTCAGCCCGAAGCCAGCCGCGGTCGCCGAGAAGCCGTACTCGTCGATCAGCAGGTAGGGCACGTAGATCTCGGCACCGAACAGGGCGCCGGCGATGAGGGCGCGCATGAGCACGACGCTCGGCAGGCCGCGTCGTGCGCGGAGCGTGCCGGGGGGAAGCAGCGGCCGTATCGCGAGCGCGATCGCGATCAGCGCCACGACGACCACGACGCCCGTCCACGCGCCCGCTTCGCCGGCGAGGCTCAGGGCGAGGGCTCCGGCCGCGACGACGCTGGCGAGTGCGAGACGCCGCGCGACCGGGGCGTGCCCGGGATCGTCGATCCGCAGCGTCAGCCCGCGCAGCCGCAGGTAGACCATGGTGAAGGCGACGAGCGTCAGGACCGCCACGCCGAAGAACACCCACCGCCAGTGCAGCTGCTCGGCGACGAAGCCGGCGAGGAGCGGCCCGACGATCGAGGGGATCACCCACGCCGCCGAGAAGGCCGCGAACACGCGGCCGTGGAGGGCCGGCGGGTATACCCGCGCGACGACGACGTAGAGCGCGACCGTCTGCCCGCCGGTGCCGAGACCCTGCAGCAGACGACCCAGCACCAGCACCTCCATCGACGGGGCCGACCCGGCGATGACGAGCCCCGCGACGAACAGCGCCACTGACGTCGCGAGCGGCAGCACCGCGTCACGCCGGTCGCACCACGCGCCGACCGCGACCATGCCGATGACGCTCGTGGCGAGGGTACCGGAGAACGCGACGGCGTACAGCGCGTCGCCGCCGAGATCTGTGGCGACGAGCGGCATGACCGTCGTCACCGCCAGCGCCTGGGTCGCGGTGAGGAAGATCATCGCCACCGCGCCCAGGGCCACCCAGAAGTACCGCGCCTGCCACACGCCGCCCGCGCCGGAAGCCGCGAGGTCGGTGTCTGCGCGGGGCGCCCTCTCCGCCCCGCTTACGGGCTCGCGGGCGTGAGGCCGGCGGGCACCGCGGCGATGCGCGCGACGGCCTCGGTGAGCACCTCGGGTGCGCAGCCGAAGTTCAGGCGCACGTGGCCGACGCCCTGCGGCCCGAACAGCGGACCGTGGTGCAGCGCGACCTTCGCCGCGCGGCGCAGGTGCACCGCGGGGTCGTCGCCCCAGTCGTAGGCCGACACGTCGATCCAGGCGAGGTAGCCGGCGTCGGGTCGGCGATAGCGCGCGAGCGGCAGCTGCTCGCGCAGCAGATCGCCGAGGAGCGCGCCGTTGCGGGCGATGGCGGCGCGTTCGGCGTCGAGCCAGTCGTCGGAGACGGCGTCGAAGGCCGCGACGGCGGCGAGGGCGCCGAACAGTCCCGTGCGCCACTCGACCTCGGCGACGAGCCCCTGCACGACGGCGGTCGTGCGGTCGTCGGCAGTCACCATCAGCGCGCATTTCAGGCCGGCGAGGTTGTACGCCTTGGAGGCGCTGGTGACGGCGAATCCGACCTGCGCCGCGACCGGAGACGCGGTGAGGAACGGCGTGTAGTCGAGGCCGTCGCGCACGAGCGGCCCGTGGATCTCGTCGCTGATGACCACCGCGTCGTGACGCGCGGCGATCTCGGCGAGCTCGACGAGGTCGCCCGCCGGGTGCACCGTTCCGGTGGGATTGTGCGGATTGCACAGCAGCACGGCACGGGCGCCGTCCGCGAGCGCGCGGTCGATGCCCGGAAGATCGAGCCGCCAGCCGCCGGCGTCGCCACCGTCGCCCGCACTGTCCGGGGCGCCCTCGCCGCCCGGGTCGCCGTCGCTCGGCGCCAGCAGGGGCACCGCGGCGACCTGGCATCCGGCCTCTTCCACGCACATCGCGAACGGCGGGTACACCGGCGGCGTGATGACGACGCGGTCACCCGGCCGGCTCGTGGCGCGCAGCAGCTCGACGACGCCCATCATGACGTCGGCGGTCCAGCGCACGCGCGCCGGGTCGACCCTCCACCCGAAGCGGCGCTCCGCGTAGCCGACGAACGCGCGGGCGAGGCCCGGGTCGGGGGGCGTGTACCCGGTGTCGCCGATCGCGACGGCCTCGGCGAGCACCGCCGTGATCGCGGGCGCGAGGGGGTAGTCGGTCTCGGCCACGAACATCGGCAGCACGTCGGCGGGATAGGTGCGCCACTTGGTGCTCGAGCGGCGGCGCAGGATCTCCAGAGGCAGTGCTTCCAGGGGGGCGTGGCTCACCCTGCGAGCCTATCGGGGGCGGCGGACACGGGGACGCCGCCGGAGACAGCGCGAGCGGCACCGCGGGCGGCGTCGATCGCGGCGGCGCGATCCGGGGCGACGCGCTCCGGATCGATAGACTCGAGACACCCCGATCGACAGGATCCCCGTGAGTCCACACCGACTGCTCGTCCGTGGCGGCGAGGTCGTCGACGGCACCGGCACGCCGCCGCGCCGGGCCGACGTGCTCGTCGAGCACGGCGTGATCGCCGCGGTCGCGAGGTCAGCGCGCCGCGCGGTGCGCGGGTGCTCGACGCCACCGGCCGTCTCGTGATGCCGGGCCTCGTCGATGCGCACTCCCACGCTGACGGCGCCGTCTTCCGGAGTGATGTGCAGCGCGCGCTCCTCCGCCAGGGCGTCACGACCGTCATCGCCGGGCAGGACGGCGTCTCCTACGCCCCCGGCGTCGCGCAGCTCCCCGCCGCTCCGGGCTCCCCCGCCCAGGGCTGAGCATGACCTGGCAGCGGGTGCCCGCAGACCGCATGCTGCGCGCCGACGACAAGGCGCTCCCCGCCTGGGCGGCGGGCATGGATGCCACGGCGTTCGCCGGCGTCGCCGGGTACGAGGGAGCGGTCGCGCACGGCCGGTCGGGCGACGCGCTGCACGATGCGGGGGCGTTCGTCGCCGATCTCGTCGCCCTGCACGAGACGCTGCTCCCCCGGTACGACGATCCGGCCGCAGCGATCGTCACCGCCGGCGGCAGCGCCTTCCCCGATGTCGTCGCCGACGTGCTGGCCGAGGAGGCGGCGCGCCTCCCCGGCCGCTTCGTGATCCGCTCCGGCGCGTCGCTCATCCACGACGAGGGTTACTACCGGTCGCTGTCGCCCTTCGACGGCGCGGGCCTCCGGCCCGCGGCCCGCGCGATCGCACGAGTGGTCTCGACGCCTGAGCCGGGCCTCGCCCTGCTCGACGCCGGTAAGCGCGACGTGCCGTACGACCTCGACCTGCCGGTGCCGCTCGCCCGCCTCGACGCCGACGGCACGAGGCATCCGCTCGGCACGTCGACCACCGACGCGCGGATCGACGCGGTCAACGACCAGCACGCCTTCCTGCGCACCGACCCGGCCGTCCCCGTCGCCCTCGGTGACCGGGTGCTGCTCGGTCTGTCGCACCCGTGCACGATGTTCGACAAGGGGCGGCTCCTCCCCGTGGTCGCGGATCTCGACGACGCCGACCCGCTGATCGTCGGGCTCATCGAGACCCGGTTCTGAACGCGCAGTGCTGACCCCGGGCCCGCCCGGCGCCGGCAGGGTCAGCCGCGCCGGGCGTACGGGGCGAGCACCGTCACCGCGACGACGATGACGAGAGCGACGAGCGCGAGCCCGCCGTAGCCGATCCACGCGAGCACGAGCCCCGCCAGCACCGCCCCGACCGCCGCGCTGAAGGTCATGACGGTGTCGCTGATGCCCTGGCGCCGCGGGCGGAGCGCCGTGAGCGTGCTCTCGGTGAGCAATGCCGCGCCCGCGACGGTCGCGGCGCTCCATCCCGCCCCGAGCAGGAACAGCGCGACGACGACCGCGACCTGGGCGTCCGGTGCGACGGCCGCGAGCACGAGCGACGCGGCGAGCAGCGCCTGGCCGAGCATGATCGTCGCGATCCGTCCGACGCGGTCGGCGAGCACGCCCAAGACCGGCGAGAGCCCGTACATCCCGAAGACGTGCAGCGCGATCGTCGTGCCGACCACGAGCGTCACGTGATCGGGCGCGAGGTGCGCGAGGTGGATCGGCGTCATCGCCATGATGGAGGCCATGACCACGTGCGACCCTGCGACGGCGAAGATCGCGTAGCGCGCCGCGACGGGCCGGTCGGTCTCGACGATGTGCTCGCGGCGTGCCTCGCCGCTCTGCGCGAGCCGCTGCGCCGTGAGGAGCGGATCGGGCCGGAGCGCAGTGAGGTACAGCACGAACGCGGCGATCTGCGCGACGATCGAGAATGCGTACGAACCGGTCAGCGGCGGCATGCCGAGCAGCTCTCCGACGGCCTCACCGGGGGTGAGCAGGAGCGGCCCGGCGACGGCGCCGACCGTCGTCGCCCAGACCACCGTGCCGAGGTCGCGCCCGCGACGACCTGTGTCGGCGAGGTCGGTCGCGGCGAACCGCGACTGCAGATTGCCGGCGTTGCCCGCACCGATCAGGATGACCCCGACGATCAGCAGGGGGAACAGCCGCAGCGACGCGGCCGTGATGACCACCGCGATGCCGACGAGGGCGAACAGGTTGCCGAGCGTGAGCGCGACGCGCCGGCCGCGCCGGGCGGCGAGACGGGCGAGCGGGATCGCGCACAGTGACGCGCCGAGCGTGACGGAGGCCGTGGCGAGGCCCGACAGCGCCTCCTGACCCGACAGGTCCGCCGCCAGCAGCGCGCCGAGCGACACCGTCGCACCGAACGCGATGCCGCCGAGCACCTGACCGGCGGCCAGCACGCGCACCGTGCGCCGCTGGACGCGGGCGATCTCGGCGGCTTCGCCGGTGACCGGCGAGGCCGCGGGCATCATCCGGCGTCGCGGACCGGGTTCCGGAGGACCCCGAGCCCCGTGATCTCCACTTCGACGGTGTCCCCGGCGACGAACGGTCCGACGCCCGCCGGCGTGCCGGCAAGGATCACGTCGCCGGGCAGCAGCGTGAACGCGTGCGACGCGTACGAGATGAACTCGGCGACCGAGTGCACCATCTCGCCGAGTGTGCCGTCCTGGCGCACCTCGCCGTTGACGCGCGTGATGATCCGCACGTCGCCCGACGGCACGAACTCCGTCTCGATCGCCGGCCCCAGCGGGCAGAACGTATCGAAGCCCTTCGCCCGCGCCCACTGCCCGTCGGTCTTCTGCAGATCGCGGGCGGTCACGTCGTTGCCGATCGTGTAGCCGAAGACGTGGTCCAAGGCATCCTCGGTCGACACGTTCTTCGCGACGCGTCCGATCACCGCGGCGAGCTCGCCCTCGTAATCGGTGCGCTCCGACTGCGGCGGGCGCACGATGGCGTCGCCCGGTCCGATGACCGACGTGTTGGGCTTCAGGAACATCATCGGCTCCGCCGGCACCTCGTTGCCGAGCTCGGCGGCGTGGTCGCGGTAGTTGCGGGCGATGCCGATGACCTTCGAGCGCGGGATGACGGGGGCGAGCAGCGCCGCCTCGCCGAGCGGCACCCGATCCCCCGTCGTCTCGAACCCGGCGAACAGCGGATCGCCGGCGAGCACCACGAGGTCGGTGCCGTCGACGATCCCGAACCGGATGGCGTCGTCGTGGCTGAACCGCGCGATCCGCATGTCAGCCGTCCAGGCGCACGAGCCAGCCGTGCGTGTCTTCGCGGCGGCCGTACTGGATGTCGGTGAGCTCTTCGCGCAGCGACAGCGCGAGTTCGCCGAGAGGCTGCTCGTCGACGAAGTCGGTGCCCTTGAGCACGCCGATCGGTGCGACGACCGCGGCAGTGCCGCACGCGAACACCTCGACGATGTCGCCGGATGCCACGCCCTCGCGCCACTCGTCGATCGAGACCGACCGGCCTTCGACCTTGTGCCCGCGGTCGACGGCGAGCTGCAGGATCGAGTCGCGCGTGATGCCCTCGAGGATCGACGGCGACTGCGGCGTGACGAGCGTGCCGTCTTTGTAGACGAACACGATGTTCATGCCGCCGAGTTCTTCGACGTTACGGTCCTGATCGAGGAACACGACCTGGTCGCAGCCCTGCTCGTACGCCTCGGCCTGCGGCAGCAGGCTCGCGGCGTAGTTTCCGCCCGTCTTGGCCGCTCCCGTGCCGCCCTTGCCGGCGCGCGCGTACTGCTCGCTGAGCCAGATCGAGACGGGCTTCGCGCCGCCCTTGAAGTACGCGCCGACCGGCGAGGCGATGACGTAGTAGCCGACCTTGTTGGCGGGACGCACGCCCAGGAACGCCTCTTTGGCGAACATGAACGGGCGGAAGTACAGGCTCTGGTCGGCGCCGCTCGGCACCCACGCACCGTCGACGGCGATCAGTTCGCGCAACGACTGGATGAAGTACTCCACCGGCAGCTCGGGCAGGGCCAGGCGCCGGGCGCTGCGCTGGAGGCGCCGGCCGTTCGCGTCGGGGCGGAAGGTCCAGATCGAGCCGTCGGCGTGCCGGTAGGCCTTGATGCCCTCGAAGATCTCCTGGCCGTAGTGCAGCACCGCGGCGGCCGGGTCGAGGGCGAGCGGGCCGTAGGGCTGCACGCGGGGACGGTGCCAGCCGCCGCCCACCGACCAGCAGACGTCGATCATGTGGTCGGTGAACGTCGTGCCGAACTGCGGGTCGACGAGGAGTTCCGCGCGCTCGGCGTCGCTCTTGGTGTGGAGGTTTCTCGAGACGGCGAACTCGAGCGGGGCGAGTCCGGATTCGGGTGCGGAGGTGAGGCTCATGGTGTTCCCTGGTGTTCGGTGAGTTCTCGGGTGTCGGATGCCTGTGTCGAGGCTACGCCTCGAGGGCTCGGGCGATGGCGTCGCCGACCTCGGCGGTCGTGCGGGGGGCGGTGCCCCGGGTCGCGATGTCGTTCTCGACGGCACGGGTCACGCGCTCGGCCTCGGCCCGCAGCCCGAGGTGATCGAGCAGGAGGGCGACCGAGAGGATCGCAGCCGTGGGGTCGGCCAGCTGCTGGCCCGCGATGTCGGGCGCCGAGCCGTGCACGGGCTCGAACATCGAGGGGAACGCGCCGTCGGGGTTGATGTTCCCCGATGCGGCGAGGCCGATACCTCCGGTGACGGCGCCGGCCAGGTCGGTGAGGATGTCGCCGAAGAGGTTGTCGGTGACGATCACGTCGAATCGGCCCGGGTTCGTGACCAGATAGATGGTGGCCGCATCGACGTGCGCATAGTCTACGACCACGTTCGGGTGTTCGCGCGCCACGGCATCCACGATCCGTTTCCACATGCCGCCGGCGTGCACGAGCACGTTCGTCTTGTGCACGAGGGTCAGCTTGTTCCGGCGCCGCTCGGCGAGGGCGAACGCGTAGCGCACGACCCGCTCCACGCCGTACGCCGTGTTGACGGAGGTCTCGTTCGCCACCTCGTGCACCGTGCCGGTGCGGATCGATCCGCCGTTGCCGACGTACGGCCCCTCGGTGCCTTCCCGGACCACGACGAAGTCGATCTCGCCCGGGTCGGCGAGCGGGCCCGGAACGCCCGCGTAGAGCTTCGCGGGCCGCAGGTTCACGTAGTGGTCGAGCGCGAAGCGCAGCTTCAGCAGCAGGCCGCGCTCGATGTTCGCGTCCTTCAGGCGCGGGTCGCCGGGGACTCCCCCGACGGCGCCGAGGAGGATCGCGTCGGTGCCGGCGATCGCCGTGAGGTCGTCGTCCGAGAGCGTGTCGCCGGTCTCGAGGTAGCGCGCGGCGCCGAGCGAGAACCGGATCTTCTCGATCTCGACGTCGGAACTCGCGGTCGCGGCATCCAGCACCTTCTCCGCCTCGGCGATGACCTCGGGGCCGATGCCGTCACCGGGGATGACGGCCAACCTGATGACGCGCGACATGGATCTCCTGCGGGTAGAGCGGGGACCGCGCCGCCGGCGCTGGCGGTCAGTGCTCGACGTGCGCGGTGCGGGACCCCTTCAGCGTAGTGGCCGCGATGACGGCGGCGATCGTGACGAGCACGGCGCCGATGAGGGCGGTGGTCGTCACGCCCGCGTCGAACGCGTGCGCCGCGGCGAGGCGCAGGGCGTCGCCGGTCGCGGCGTCGAGGGTCTCGGCGACGCGCATCGCGCCGGCGAGCGTCTCCCGCGCGGCATCGGCGGCGGCGCCCGTGACCCCGGCGGGCAGCACGATCCCAGCGCGGTAGGCGGCGGTGAGGATGCCTCCGAGGATGGCGGTGCCGAGCACGGCGCCGACCTCGTAGGCGGTCTCCGACACGGCGCTGGCGGCGCCCGCCTTCTCCGGCGGGGCGCTGGAGAGGATGAGGTCGTTGGAGACCGTCTCGGCCGCGCCGATACCGATGCCGAGGAGGGTGAACGCGGCGATGAGGAGAGCGAGCGCGCCGTCCCCGACGGCCCCGGGGACCAGCAGGTACGCCACGACCGAGAACGACAGCGCGACCGGCACGACGATGCGCGGCGACACGCGGCGTGCGATCGGCACGACCACGAGGCCCGCGATGATCATGGCGAGCATGCCGGGCACGAGCGCGAAGCCCGCCTCCATGGGCGAGAGGCCGACGATCAGCTGCAGGTGCTGCGCGACGAAGTAGAGGAATCCGACGAGCGAGAGCACGCTCAGGAGGTTCACGAGCAGCGCACCGCTGAACGTGCCGCGCGAGAACAGCCGCATGTCGAGCATCGGGGTGCGCGCGGCGAGCTGACGGCGAACGAAGAGCACGCCGAACCCGATGCCCGCGACCGCGAGCACGACCGGCAGCGGGCCGAAGCCGTGCACCGCGACCTCCTTGATCGCAGAGACGATCGGCACCATCGTCAGCATCGACAGCGCGATGCTGAGCGGGTCGATGCGTCCCGGGTGCGGGTCGCGGCTCTCGGGCACCAGCAGCGGCGCGAAGACGAGGAGGGGCAGCAGCACCGGCACCGACATGAGGAAGACCGATCCCCAGGAGAAGTGCTCGAGCAGGAAGCCGCCCACGATCGGGCCGAGCGCGGCGCCGGCGGAGAACATCGTCGCCCAGACGGCGATCGCGAGGCGGCGCTGGTCGCGGTCGGTGAAGATCGAGCGCAGCAGCGACAGCGTCGAGGGCATGAGCATCGCGCCGAACACGCCCATCCCGGCGCGGGCGGCGATGAGCCAGGCGGCCGAGGGCGCGAAGGCGGCGAGCACCGACACGGCGGCGAACCCGGTCGCGCCGATCAGCAGCATCCGTCGCCGTCCGAACCGGTCGCCGAGGGTGCCCATCGTGACGAGGAGGCCCGCGAGCACGAGCGGATAGGCGTCGATGATCCACAGCTGCTGAGCGCTGGAGGGGCCGAGCGCGAGTGCGATGTCAGGCAGGGCGAAGCTCAGCACCGTGTTGTCGACCGAGACGAGCAGCACGGGCAGCATGAGCACCGCCAGCGCGGCCCAGCCGCGCCAGCCCACACGCTTCCCGCGCGCGTCTGCCAGGGCGATCTCTTCGGTCAACGTCACTTCCGTGCTCCATCGTCTCTGCGGGCGGTTCGTTTCGATACCGTCCAGCCGGTATAGTATCAGAATCGGCCGAACGCGAGAGAGGATCGCTGCATGTCTCGACCACCCCGTGCACGCGAGAGCGTGCTCGACGCGTTCGAGCAGCTGCTCGTCGACGACGGTGAGCGCGCCGCGACGATGGATGCCACGGCGCGCGCCGCGGGGGTCTCGAAGGGAGGTCTGCTCTATCACTTCGCCTCGAAAGACGCGCTCGAGCACGCCCTGCTCGAGAGGCTGGTCACCCTGGTCGACGCCGATCTCGCCGAGATGGCGAGTTCACCCGAGGGACCGGTCGCATTCTTTCTGCGCACCTCGGTGATGGACGACGACGCGCTCGACCGCGCCCTGATCGCGACGTCGCGACTGGCGCAGCGCGGCAGCGCCGAGGCGACCGAGACCCTCCGCGTCGTGCGGGCCAGATGGGCCGAGGCGTTGCGCCCGCACGTGCGCGACGCGGCGGCGCTCGACCTGGTGCTGCTCGTGAGCGACGGCCTGTACTACAACAACGCCCTCACGAGCGCGTCTGCCGCCGGCCCCGTCCCCCGCGGCGCCGGCCTCGACGCTCTCGTCGCCCTCGTCGAGCGCGCCACCCGCTGACCCCGCCCCTCGCTTCTCCCCCTCCCTCTTTCGCGAGCCGCTACGTTTCAGCCGAGCCGCTACGATCCGGCGGGCCGAAACGTAGCGGCTCGACCAGTTCGTAGCGGCTCGCGGGAGGGAGGAAGAGGGAGGGCGCGGGTCAGGCCTCGGTGATCTCGATCTGGCGGAAGAGGTCGGCGCCGACGGCAGCGCGCATCGACTCGAGGATCTCCTCGGGCACGGGCTGGTCGACCGTGAGCACCGACAGGGCGCGGCCCGACGCATCCGGCTGCGCGACGAAGAGCCCGGCGATGTTGATGCCGGCCTCCCCGAGCTTCTGCCCGTAGATCGCGACGATGCCCGGGCGGTCGGCGTAGCGCATGACGACGTGGTGCTGCTCGATCGGCACCTCGATCTCGTAGCCGTTGATCCCGACGATCTTCGGTACCATCCGCGTCCCCGCGAGAGTGCCCGCGACGGTCAGCACCGACCCGTCGGAGAGCGTGCCGCGCAGGATCGTGATGTTGCGGTACAGCGGGCTGTCGGCCTCGACGATCATGCGCGTCTCGATCCCCCGCTGCTCGGCGAACAGCGGCGCGTTGACGTACGAGACGTTCTCGCTGACGATCTTCGACAGGATGCCCTTGAGTGCGGCCAGTCGGTACACGCTTACGTCGTAGGCGGCGAGCTCGCCGCGCACCTCGATGTCGAGGCTCGTGAGCGCGCTCGCGGCGAGCCCCGAGAAGACCTGCCCGAGCTGCTCGACGAGCGCGATACCGGGGCGGACGAACGGGTCGATGACACCGCCGGCGACGTTGACGGCGTCGGGCACGAGGTCGCCCTCGAGGGCGAGCTTGACCGAGCGCGCGACGGAGATGCCCGCCTTCTCCTGGGCCTCATCGGTGGATGCCCCGAGGTGCGGCGTCACGACGACGTTCGGCAGCGACAGCAGCGGGAACGCGGTGCCGTCCTCCTTCGGAGGCTCCGACGTGAAGACGTCGAGGCCGGCGCCGGCGATCTCGCCCGTCGTGAGCGCGGTGTAGAGCGCTTGCTCGTCGATGAGGCCGCCGCGGGCGACGTTGACGACGTAGGCGGTCGGCTTCATGAGCGCGAACTGCTCGGCGCCGATCATCCCGGTCGTCTCGGTGGTCTTGGGCATGTGGATCGTGACGAAGTCGCTCTGGGCGAGCAGCTCGTCGAGGCCGAGCAGCGTGACCCCCAGCTGCTGCGCCCGCGCGGGCGTCACGTACGGGTCGTAGGCGACGACGGTGACCCCGAAGCCCTGGAGGCGCGCGGCGATCAGCGCGCCGATGCGGCCGAGGCCGATGATGCCGACGGTCTTCTCGAAGAGCTCCGTGCCGGTGAACGAGCTGCGCTTCCACGCGCCGGCGGACAGCGACGCGTGCGCGGCGGGGATGTGCCGGGCGAGGCTCAGGATGTGGCCGACGGTGAGCTCCGCGGCCGAGATGATGTTCGAGGTCGGGGCGTTGACGACCATGACGCCCGCCTCGGTCGCCGCCTTGATGTCGACGTTGTCGAGCCCGACGCCGGCGCGCGCGACGACCTTGAGGCGGGATGCCGCGGCGATGGCCTCGGCATCCACTTTCGTCGCCGAGCGCACGAGGATCGCGTCGGCGTCGGAGATCGCGGCGAGGAGAGCGGGACGGTCGGTGCCGTCGACGGTGCGGATCTCGAAGTCGGGACCGAGCGCGTCGATCGTGGCGGGAGAGAGTTCTTCGGCGAGGAGGACGACAGGTTTGGACACGGCGGCAGACCTTCGGTGCTTCGCGCGGATGCGCACGGGTGGGACCGCTCGCCGCACGCCATCGGGGGCGAGACACGCCCAGCCTAGCGGCCCCGGTGAGGGCCGGATGACCGTGTGACGGGCCCTCAGCCGAGCATCGAGGCGCCGTTCGTGGCGCTGTAGGCGATCACGTCGAGCCAGAAGACGGAGACCACGCCGAGCCCGGCGAGGAGCACCAGAGCGAACTCCCACCACACGCGGCGCCAGCCGATCGCGAAGGCGATGCCGAAGGCGATGAGGGGGAAGACCACGGCGAACAGCAGCACGAACCAGCCGTAGCCGTTCAGCGGCAGCGTGCCGGAGGCGAGGGTGATGAGGAAGTCGACGGCGTTCCAGACGAAGTAGGCGTAGAACAGCCCGAAGATCACCGAGATCGTGACGATCGCCCACGTCGGCATGATGCGGGGCTTCGGCGTCTTCGCGACCTCGCGGTGCGCCTCGGTCGCGGCCGACGTCGCTGCGCGCGCGTTCATCGCGCCACCGTCCCCACCGCGCCGACCATGATGAACGGCCACGGCAAGAGCACGACGAGGCCCGCGATGAGCCACACGATCCGCACCCAGCTCTTCGACGCCCGGGTGAGCACGTACGCGGTCACGAACCAGAGCGCCGGGGCGGCGACGGCGAGCCACAGCGCGACCTGGTAGCCGATCGGGCTCACCAGGAACTGCGCGGTGCCCTGCAGGCGCAGGCCGCCGATGATCCAGCCGATCGCGAAGAGCAGGTAGACGCCGGCGAGGATGCCGAGGGTGATGAGCATCGGGCTCGACATCGGCGCGGTGTCACCGGGCATGACAACGGTGCCGTCCTTCTCGATGTGTCCGACCTTCGCGCTGTCCTTGCCGACCGCCTGGAAGCCGTCCGGCAGCGCGAGCGGCTGCGCCGGGTCGTCGGCCTCCGCCGCCGGGTCGTCCGCGGCCGCCGGGTCGACGGCGCGATTCGAGCCGGCGCCGGCCTCGCGGGCCGCGGCGCGCGTGCCGACGTCGAGCGTCGGGTCGTCGTCACCGTCCCAGCGGAGGGCGTCTTCGTCGCGTCCCGTGTTCACGTGGTTCAGCGTAGCGGCCGATCAGCCCCGCGTCGCGGTCACCGCCGCGACGACGAGCGCCGGGTCGGTGATGTCGTGCCCGGCGGTGCCGCCGCCAGGGCCCGCCGGCGCGTCGAGGCCCGCCTGCCCGCGCGCAGACAGGTGCACGGCCTGCACGCCGGTCGCGAGGATCGCCGGGATGTCTTCGGTGCGGATGCCTCCGCTCGCCATGATCTCGACGTCGCCGCGGGTGGCGACCATCCGTGCGAGGATGTCGACGTCGTCGATCGACCGCACGGCGCCGCCGGAGGTCAGCACGCGGTCGACGCCCTCCGCACCGAGCTCAGCGAGCACGGCGAGAGGGTCGGGGGTCGCGTCGATCGCGCGGTGGAAGACGAGCGTCGCCGCACCCGCGGCCGACCGCCAGCGCGCCACCGCGGCATGGTCGGCCTCCCCGGCGGGCGTCAGCGCGCCGATCACCACTCCCCCGGCCCCGGCGCGGACGGCCGCCTCGAGTCGGCGGCGACGAGCTCGATCTCCTCCACGTTAGCGAACGGCGGAGGGCGGGCCCCACCGCAACGCCGACGGCCCGACCCCCTTGTGGGAGGGCCGGGCCGTGTGACGATCATCTCGAGAGGGCGCGGACGCCCGTCGATGAGCGACAGACTCGGCGGGTGAGCCGAGGGTCAAGGGGATCCGGTGCCGAGGATCAGCGCGCGGCGGAGCCTTCGGTGTAGCCCTCGTCCTGCTGCTTCCAGGCGAAGAGGGCACGCAGCTCCTTGCCGACCTGCTCGATCGGGTGCCCGGCGGCCTTCTCGCGCAGGGCGAGGAACTCGGGCGCACCGGCATCCTGATCGGCGATGAACCGCTCGGCGAACGCTCCCGACTGGATGTCGGCGAGCACGCCCTGCATGTTCTCCTTGACGTGCTCGTCGATCACGCGCGGGCCCGACACGTAGTCGCCGTACTCGGCGGTGTCGGAGACCGACCAGCGTTGCTTGGCGATGCCGCCCTCCCACATGAGGTCGACGATGAGCTTCAGCTCGTGCAGCACCTCGAAGTAGGCGATCTGCGGCTGGTAGCCCGCCTCGGTCAGGGTCTCGAAGCCGTACTGCACGAGCTGCGACACGCCGCCGCAGAGCACCGCCTGCTCGCCGAACAGGTCGGTCTCGGTCTCCTCGGTGAAGGTCGTCTTGATAACGCCGGCACGGGTGCCGCCGATCGCCTTCGCGTAGGCGAGCGCGGTCTCCCAGGCGTGGCCCGAGGCATCCTTCTCCACCGCGATGATGTCGGGGATGCCACGGCCGGCGACGAACTCGCGACGCACCGTGTGGCCCGGGGCCTTCGGCGCGACGAGGATGACGTCGACGCCCTCGGGCGCGTCGATGTAGCCGAAGCGGATGTTGAAGCCGTGCGCGAAGGCGAGCGTCTTGCCGGGCGTGAGGTTCGGCTTGATCTCGTCGTTGTAGATGCCGCGCTGATGCTGGTCGGGCGCGAGGATCATGATGAGGTCGGCCCACGCGGTGGCGTCGGCGACCGAGAGCACCTCGAACCCGTCCTCCTGGGCATTCGGAGCCGACTTCGAGCCCTCCTTCAGGGCGATGACGACCTCGACGCCCGAGTCGCGAAGGTTCTGCGCGTGGGCGTGGCCCTGCGAGCCGTAGCCGACGATCGCGACCTTCTTTCCCTGGATGACGGACAGGTCGGCGTCGGAGTCGTAGAAGATCTCAGCCATGGTGTGTGTTTCTCCTTGGTGTTGGTGCGAAAGTCAGCTGCGGAGGACCCGCTCGGTGATGGACTTGCCGCCACGGCCGATGGCGACCATGCCGGATTGCGCGAGCTCCTTGATACCGAAGGGCTCGAGGGCGCGCAGGAGCGCATCGACCTTGCCGCGGTCGCCGGTCACCTCGATGACGAGGGCGTCGGTGGCGTAGTCGACGATCGAGGCGCGGAAGAGGTTCACGACCTCGATCACGTTCGATCGGGTCTGGTTGTCGGCGCGCACCTTGATGAGCATGTGCTCGCGCTGGACGGATGCCGACTGCTCGAGCTCCACGATCTTGATGACGTTCACGAGCTTGTTCAGCTGCTTGGTCACCTGCTCGAGCGGCAGACCCTCGACGTCGACGACGACCGTGATGCGGGACAGGCCCGGCACCTCGGTGACGCCCACGGCGAGCGAATCGATGTTGAACCCGCGGCGGGCGAAGAGCCCCGCGACGCGCGTCAGCAGGCCCGGCTTGTCTTCGACGAGGAGGCTCAGCACGTGCTTGGTCATCGGTCACGCTTCCTGATCGAACGTCGGCGCGTGGTCGCGCGCGTACTGGACGTAGCTGTTGCTGACGCCCTGCGGCACCATCGGCCACACCATCGCGTCGGCCGACACGACGAAGTCGATGACGACGGGCCGGTCGTTGGTCGCGAGGGCGGTCTGGATCGCGGCATCCACGTCCTCCTCCTTCTCGACGCGCATCGCGAGGCATCCGTAAGCCTCGGCGAGCTTCACGAAGTCGGGCACCCGCACGGTGTCGTGACCGGTGTGGAGGTCGGTGTTCGAGAAGCGACCGTCGTAGAACAGCGCCTGCCACTGCCGGACCATGCCGAGCGAGGAGTTGTTGATGATCGCGACCTTGATCGGGATGTTGTTGATGACGCAGGTCGCGAGCTCCTGGTTGGTCATCTGGAAGCAGCCGTCGCCGTCGATCGCCCACACGGTGCGCTCGGGCTCGGCGACCTTCGCGCCCATCGCGGCGGGCACCGAGTAGCCCATCGTGCCGGCGCCACCGGAGTTGAGCCACGCGTTCGGGCGCTCGTACTTGATGAACTGCGCCGCCCACATCTGATGCTGACCGACGCCCGCGGCGTAGACGCCCTCGGGCCCGGTGAGCTCGCCGATGCGCGAGATCACGTACTGCGGCGACATGAGACCGTCGGTGGGCTGCGTGTACCCGAGCGGGAACTCGTCGCGCAGGCCGTCGAGGTACGACCACCACTCGGCGGTGTCGGGCTCGGCGCCCTCCGCCGCGCCGCGGTAGGCGGCCTCGAGGTCGACGAGCACCTCCTTCAGGTCGCCGACGATCGGGACGTCGGCTGTGCGGATCTTGGAGATCTCCGCCGGGTCGATGTCGACGTGCACGACCTGCGCGTTCGGGGCGAACAGCGCCGCCTTGCCGGTCACGCGGTCGTCGAAGCGCGCGCCGAGGGCCACGAGCAGATCGGCCTCCTGCAGCGCGAGCACCGCCGGCACCGTGCCGTGCATGCCGGGCATACCGAGGTGCTGCGGGTGCGAGTCGGGGAACGCGCCGCGGGCCATCAGCGTCGTGACGACGGGAGCGCCGGTCGTCTCGGCGAGGGTGAGCAGCTCGTCCGCGGCGCCCGCGCGCACGACGCCGCCGCCGACGTAGAGCACCGGCTTCTTCGCGGACTGCAGCAGCTGCGCCGCCGCCTGGATCTGCTTGCCGTGCGCCTTCGTGACCGGGCGGTATCCGGGCAGGTCGTAGCGCGGCGGCCAGACGAAGGGCACCTCGGCCTGCTGCGCGTCCTTCGTGATGTCCACGAGCACGGGGCCGGGGCGGCCGGTCGAGGCGATCTCGTAGGCCGCGGCGATCGCGCCGGGGATCTCCGAGGCATCCGTCACGAGGAAGGAGTGCTTCGTGATCGGCATGGTGATGCCGACGATGTCGGCCTCCTGGAAGGCGTCCGTGCCCATCAGCGTCGAGAAGACCTGGCCGGTGATGGCGAGGAGGGGCACGGAGTCCATGTAGGCGTCGGCGATCGCCGTCACGAGGTTCGTGGCGCCCGGTCCGGAGGTCGCGATCGCGACGCCGACCTTGCCGGATGCCGAGGCGTAACCCTCGGCGGCGTGACCGGCGCCCTGCTCGTGGCGGACGAGGATGTGGCGGAGCGCCGTCGAGTCCATGAGCGGGTCGTAGACCGGGAGGATCGCGCCGCCGGGCAGGCCGAACACGTCGGTCACCCCCAGCAATTCGAGCGAACGGACGACGGCCGCGGCTCCGGAGAGCACCGGAGCGGAGGCAGCGCGGGCGGGCGGCCGGGGAACGGCCGCAGCAGTGTCGACAGACATGAAGGAGACCTCGGGTGATCGATGGCGGGAAAGCGGGGCCTAGCCCGTGATCGCGCCCTCCGCAGCGGAGTGCACGAGCTTCGAGTACTTGGCCAGAACGCCACGGGTATAGCGCGGAGGAAGGGGCTCCCAGCCGTCCCGGCGGGAGCTCAGCTCTGCCTCGTCGACGAGTAGGTCGAGGGTGCGAGCCGCGATATCGACCCGTATCAGATCACCATCGCGCACGAAGGCGATGGGACCAGCGTCCACCGCTTCGGGTGCTATGTGGCCGATGCACAGGCCGGTTGTGCCGCCTGAGAATCGTCCGTCCGTCAACAGTAGTACATCTTTTCCGAGCCCCGCACCCTTGATGGCGGCGGTGATCGCGAGCATCTCGCGCATGCCGGGGCCGCCCTTGGGGCCTTCGTAGCGGATCACGATGACGTCGCCCGCGTCGATGGCGCCCGCCTCGAGCGCGTCCATCGCGGCGCGCTCGCGCTCGAACACCCGGGCCGGTCCCTCGAACACCGACGCATCGAAGCCGGCCGTCTTCACGACCGCGCCCTCGGGGGCGAGCGAGCCGTGCAGGATCGTCAGGCCGCCGGTCTTGTGGATCGGATTGTCGAACGTGTGGATGACCGTGCCGTCGACGGGGTCGGGGTTGAGGTCCTGGAGGTTCTCGGCGAGCGTCTTGCCGGTGACGGTGAGCGCGTCACCGTGCAGCAGACCCTCGTCGAGCATCGCCTTCATGATGACCGGGATGCCGCCGTGCCGGTCGACGTCGTTCATCACGAACTTGCCGAACGGCTTCATGTCGGCCACGTGCGGGACCTTGTCGCCGATCCGGTTGAAGTCCTTGAGGCTCAGGTCGACGTCGGCCTCGCGGGCGATCGCCAGCAGGTGCAGCACGACGTTGGTCGAGCCGCCGAGGGCCATCGCCAGCGCGATCGCGTTCTCGAAGGCATCCGGCGTCAGGATGTCGCGGGTCGTGATCCCCTGGCGGAGGAGGTTCACGACGGCCTCACCCGAGCGGTGCGCGAAGTAATCGCGGCGGCGGTCGGCCGACGGCGGGGCGGCCGAGCCCGGCAGCGAGAGGCCGAGCGCCTCGGCGACCGAGGCCATCGTGTTCGCGGTGTACATGCCGCCGCACGCGCCCTCCCCCGGGGCGATCGCGCACTCGATGCGCTTGAGGTCCTCCTGGCTCATCTTGCCCGCGAGGCATGCGCCGACCGCCTCGAACGAGTCGATGATCGTGACGTCCTTCTCGGTGCCGTCGGAGAGCTTCACCCAGCCCGGCGCGATGGAGCCGGCGTAGAGGAACACGCTCGACAGGTCGAGGCGCGCCGAGGCCATGAGCATGCCCGGGATCGACTTATCGCAGCCGGCGAGGAGCACGGTGCCGTCGAGGCGCTCCGCCATGACGACGGTCTCGACGGAGTCGGCGATGACCTCGCGGCTGACGAGCGAGAAGTGCATGCCCTCGTGGCCCATCGAGATGCCGTCCGAGACCGAGATCGTGCCGAACTGCAGCGGGTAGCCGCCGCCGGCGTGCACGCCCTCCTTCGCGCCCTGCGCGAGCCTGTCGAGGCTGAGGTTGCACGGCGTGATCTCGTTCCAGCTGGACGCGATGCCGATCTGGGGCTTGTCCCAGTCCTCATCGCCCATGCCGACGGCGCGGAGCATGCCCCGGCTCGTCGTCGCCTCGATGCCGTCGGTGACGGCTCGGCTGCGGGGCTTGATGTCGATGGTCGGGTCGTTCTCGGGCATTCCCGCAGTCTATTCCCGTGCCGCACCGCGCTCGTACGCGAGCGTGCGGTCGTGCGTGTCGGTGCGGTCCTGCGCGAGTCGCGCGAGCAGGTCGGCGAGCTCGGGGATGCCCGCGACGCGGACGATCGCGGCGGTCTCCCCCGCCCCGACCCGCACGCCGACGTCGCCCGGCACGAGGGAGCGGAGGGCGTCTTCGTCGGTGACGTCGTCGCCGGCGAACAGCACCGCCGTGGCATCCGTGCGGTCGCGGAGCCACGCGACGCCCGCATCCTTGCCCTCGTCGCGGAACGCGTACTCGACGATGTGGTGGCCGGTGCGGCGACGCCAGTGCGGGGCTTCGGCCGCGATGAGCGCGTCGACGGATGCCTCGACGCCGGCCCGCTCCGCGGGCGCGACCGTGCGGGTGGGCACGGCGAAGCCGAACGTCTTCGGCTCGATCCAGGCGCCCGGGATGCCGGCGACGAGGTTCTCGGCCTCGGCGCGAAGGCGATCCCGGAGAGCGACCGCGTCGGCGTCCTCGGCGGTCGGCAGCACGCCTTCGCCGGGCACCCAGTGCTCGGCGCCGTGCGATCCGACCAGGAGCACCCGTGCGTCGTCGTCGTGCTCGGCGATGATCCGGAGATCGGGCAGGCTCCGTCCCGAGACGAACGCGACCGTCGTCTCCGGTGTGGCGACGAGCGCGTCGACTGCCGCGCGGGCGGCCGGCAGCATCCGCGCCGACATCGGGTCGTCGACGAGCGGCGAGAGCGTGCCGTCGAAGTCGAGCGCGACGAGCAGCCGGGGCGTCGTCGCGAGGGCGTGGAGCGCTGCGGCGGGGTCGGCCGAGGCGGCGAGGTCGGCGGGGCCGGCTGTGGGTTCGGCGGCGTCGGCGGGAGTCATCCGCGGTCCTTCCCCTCGGTCGCGGCCGGCGGCGTGGCATCCGCGTCCCGTGCGCCGCGCACGGTCGCGAGGTCGCGCAGGAACGCGCGCGACCAGGCCGCGACGTCGTGATCGCGCACGCGCCGGCGAAGCGCGCGCATGCGGCGCCGCTGCTCGTGCTCGGGCATCTCGATCGCGGTCACAATCGCGTCCTTCAGCCCGTCGATGTCGTGCGGGTTCACCCGGACGGCCTGGGTGAGCTCGTCGGCGGCGCCGGTGAACTCGCTCAGAACGAGCACGCCGCGACCGTCCACACGGCTCGCGACGTACTCCTTCGCGACGAGGTTCATGCCATCCCGCAGGGCCGTCACGAGCATGACGTCCGCCGCGAGGTAGAGGGCGACCATCTCCTCCCGCGGGTAGGCGTGGTGCAGGTAGCGGATGGCCGTGTGGCCGACCGTGTCGTGATCGCCGTTGATGCGACCGACGGTCAGCTCGATCTCGTCGCGCAGCTGCATGTAGGCGGCGACCCGCTCGCGGCTGGGGCTCGCGACCTGCACGAGGGTGACGTCCTCGACGTCGAGGCGGTGCTCGGCGAGGAGCTCGCCGTAGGCCTTCAGCCGGTGGCCGATGCCCTTCGTGTAGTCGAGCCGGTCGACGCCGAAGAGCACCACCGCCGGGTCGCCGAGGCTCGCGCGGATCTCCCTCGCCCGCTCCTGCACCTCCGGGCGCCGGGCGAGCTCGTCGTACGCCGCGGCGTCGATCGAGATCGGGTAGGCCTTCGCGACTGCGGTGCGCACCCCGCCGTCCGGCGTCGGCACCCGGATCGATCCGGCCTTCGTCTCGTAGCCGAGCCGGCGCCGCACCGCGCGCGCGAAGTTGCCGGCGTCGGCGACCCGCTGGAAGCCGATCACGTCGGCGCCGAGGAGTCCCTCGATCACCTGCGTGCGCCACGGCAACTGGGCGTAGATGCCGTAGGCGGGGAACGGGATGTGGTGGAAGTAGCCGATCACGACGTCGGGGCGGAGCTCGCGCAGCATGCGGGGCACGAGCTGCAGCTGATAGTCGTGAACCCACACCGTGGCATCCGGTGCGGCGACCGACGCGGCCGCCTTCGCGAACCGCTCGTTGACGCGCACGTACGCCTCCCACCACTCGCGGTGGTAGGCCGGCGGCGAGATCACGTCGTGGTAGAGCGGCCAGATGGTGTCGTTGGAGAAGCCCTCGTAGAAGAGCTCCACGTCGTCGGTGGAGAGGGAGACCGGCACGAGCTCCATCCCGTCGAACGAGAACGGATCGACCTCGATGTCGGGCTGGCCGGGCCAGCCCACCCAAGCGCCGCCGGTGGACTGGATCATCGGCTCGAGCGCCGCGACGAGGCCGCCGGGTGAGCGGCGCCAGCCGTCGTCATCGGTCGACCGATCGACGGGAAGGCGGTTGGAGACGACGACGAAGTCGGCCCCCACGGGCGGTTCTGCGGCGTGCGCGCTCACACGGTTCCTCTCGGCAGGCGTTCTTCCAGGCTAACGTGGAGTCATGCGAAAGTACCTGTTCGGAACCGGGATCATCTCCGCCGTGACGAGCGGGATGTCGCTCCTGCGCGGCGCGCGCGGCGATGTGCCGTTCACCTGGCGGCAGGCGCTCGCCTGGCTCAGCTGGGGCATCACGCTGGCCCTGTCGATCGGCAACATCGTCGACACCTACCGCGCGTCGAAGGGCAAGCTCGTCGCCGGCGACTCCCCCGTCTCGAGCAGCGAGCAGCACGCGCTGCTGAAGAAGCACCTCGACCGCTGACGGGCCGGGCCTGACTCGCGCGGACCGCGCGCGGGGTCAACCCGTGATCAGCGCGGGCAGGTGCAGCGGGCGTCCGCCGCGACGCCGGCGAGGGCGGCGTCGACGTGCTCGCCGCAGCCGGCCCAAGTGGTCTTGCCGCAGGTGTCGCAGCTCACGGGGTAGCACATGTCACAACTCCATCTGGTAGTGCACGAAACCGGTATCGGTCGCGAGCGAATCGTACAGGCGACGCGCGGTGGCGTTGCCCGACTGGGTGAGCCAGTAGACCTTGTGGGCACCGGCATCCGTCGCCGCCGTCCGCACCTGCGCGATGAGCGCCGAGCCGACGCCTCGGACGTCCGGCGCCAGAGCTCGCCCCACTCGGAGCGGTCCGACGCGCGCAGGGGCGAGATCGTGGTCACGTTTCGAGCCTAACGCCGGCGAGGTTCCCCGTCGCCGGCGCGAAGCCGATGACGATCAGCGGGTGAGGATCAGCGCCTCGCCCTGGCCACCGCCCCCGCACAGGCCCACCGCGGCGGTGCCGCCGCCGCGACGCACCAGCTCGTGCACGGCGTGCACGACCAGTCGTGCGCCCGAGGCGCCGATCGGATGCCCGAGCGCGATTCCCCCGCCGTGCACGTTCACGACGTCGGACGAGAGCCCGAGCTCCGCCTCGGAGTGCACGACCACGGCGCCGAACGCCTCGTTGATCTCGACGAGATCGAGGTCGCTCGCCTGCAGGTGCTGGCGCTCGAGGGCCTGCTCGATCGCCCGGGCGGGCTGGGCGTGCAGCGAGTTGTCGGGACCCGCGACCTGACCGGCCGCACCGACCACCGCGAGCACCGTCCAGCCGCGCTCGTCGGCGTGCGCGCGGGTCGTCAGCACGACGGCGGCCGCGCCGTCGGAGATCTGCGAGGCGTTCCCCGCCGTGATCGTGCCGTCGGCGGCGAATGCAGGCCGGAGCGCCGCGAGCGTCTCGACGGTCGTGACCGGGCGGATGCCCTCGTCGGTCGTCACCGTGATCGCGACGCCCTTCCGCTGCGGGACCTCCACCGCGACGATCTCGGCGTCGAACAGGCCGTCCGCCTGCGCCGCGGCGGCGCGCTGGTGCGAGAGGGCCGCGACCTCGTCTTGAGCGGCGCGCGTGATCTCGAACGTCGGGTTCAGTCGCTCGGTGGAGGCGCCCATCGACTCTCGGTCGTAGGCATCCGTCAGCCCGTCGTACGCCATGTGGTCGAGCACCTCGACGGAGCCGTACGACCAGCCGTCGCGCGAACCCATCAGCAGGTGCGGGGCGCGGGTCATCGACTCCATGCCGCCCGCGACGACGACGCGAGCGTCGCCGGTGGCGATCATGCGCTTCGCGTCGATGATCGCGGTGAGGCCCGACAGGCACACCTTGTTGACGCCCGACGCGGGAACGTCCCACCCGAGTCCACCGGCGAGGGCCGCCTGACGGGCCGGGTTCTGGCCCGACCCGGCGGGCAGCACCTGGCCGAGGATCACGGCGTCGACGTCGGCGGGGTCGATGCCGCCCTGGGCGAGGGCACCGGCGATCGCGAACCCGCCGAGCTGCGGCGCCGTGAACGAGGCGAGCTGCCCCTTCAGGCGGCCCTGCGGCGTGCGAGCGGCGGCGACGATCACGATGTCGTCGGTGGCGGTGCGGTCGGTCATGCGATCTCCTTCAGCGAGTCGGCGATGCGGAGGGCGGGCTCGGTGGCCGCGACGACCTCGTCGACGGTGACGCCCGGCGCGGTCTCGACGAGCACGAGTCCATCATCGGTCACATCGATGACGGC
This sequence comes from Microbacterium sp. F2E, assembly GCF_020905435.1. Lineage (NCBI taxonomy): Bacteria > Bacillati > Actinomycetota > Actinomycetes > Micrococcales > Microbacteriaceae > Microbacterium > Microbacterium sp. F2E. Next base: position 145,186 of record NZ_JAJJIB010000003.1, read on the forward strand.
GAGGTCGGTGATGATCCGATCGACCACGCCGCGCCCGGTGAGGGGCAGCGAGCACGCGTCGACGATCTTCGCGGAGCCGTCGCGGGCGACGTGCTCCATGAGCACGATGACCCGCCCGGCGCCGTGGACGAGATCCATCGCCCCGCCCGGACCCTTGACCATCTTCCCGGGGATCATCCAGTTGGCGAGGTCGCCGGTGGCCGACACCTGCATCGCGCCGAGGATCGCCGCGTCGATCTTGCCGCCGCGGATCATGCCGAAGCTCGTCGCCGAGTCGAAGTACGAGGCGCCCGGGAGCACCGTCACGGTCTCCTTGCCGGCGTTGATGAGGTCGGGGTCGACGTTCTCCTCGGTCGGGTACGGACCGACACCCAGGATGCCGTTCTCCGACTGCAGCACGACGGTGACGCCGTCAGGCACGTAGTTCGGCACGAGGGTCGGCAGGCCGATGCCGAGGTTCACGTACGAGCCGTCGGAGAGCTCCGCCGCGGCGCGCGCGGCCATCTCGTTGCGGGTGAGTGCCATGTCAGGCTCCTTCGGGAATCTCGCGCGGCGTGCCGTCGGGGTTCGTCAGCGCGTCGGCGACGGTGACGGTGCGGCGTTCGATGAGCTTCTCGATGTCGGTGCCCACCTCCACGATGCGGTGCACGTAGATGCCGGGCAGGTGGATGCTGTCGGGGTCGAGCTCCCCCGCCGGCACGAGCTCCTCGACCTGCGCGATGCAGACCCGGCCGGCCATCGCGGCGAGCGGGTTGAAGTTGCGAGCCGCCTTGTTGAACACGAGGTTGCCGTGCACGTCGCCGCGCGCCGCGTGCACGAGCGCGTAGTCCGTGACGATCGCCTCTTCGAGCACGTACTCGCCCTCGGCGCCGCCGGGTGCGAAGGTGCGGACGTGCTTCTGCGGGGATGCCACGGCCACCCCGCCGACGCCGTCGTAACGCCGCGGCAGACCGCCCTCCGCGACCTGGGTGCCGACGCCGGTCTGCGTGTAGAACGCGGCGATGCCCGCTCCCCCGGCACGCAGCTTCTCCGCGAGGGTGCCCTGCGGTGTGAGCTCGAGCTCGAGCTCGCCGGAAAGGAACTGCCGCTCGAACTCCTTGTTCTCACCGACGTACGACGAGGTCATCTTGCGGATGCGCTGGGCGTTCAGAAGCACCCCGAGCCCCCAGTCGTCGACGCCGCAGTTGTTCGAGACGATCGACAGCTCGCGCGTGCCCTGCGCGAGGAGCGCCTCGATGAGGGCGATGGGATTGCCGGAGAGCCCGAACCCGCCGACGGCGAGGGACGCCCCGTCGGGGATGTCGGCGACCGCCTCGGCTGCCGAGGCGTAGGTCTTGTCGATCACGTGTACTCCTTCGTTCGTGTCGCACCTCCATCGTGCGCCCCCGGCGCGCACCCGCGCACGCGGTCGTTTGCGATGTGGGCGATCGGGCGCGTAGTGTCCACATCATGGACAGCGCCGCCACCCGTACCGTGCCCGGCGCGCAGGCGGTGGCCCGCGCGGCGGCGCTCCTGCGCCTCGTCACCGGTGCGGGCGACGACGGCATCACCGTCGCCGAGCTCGCCCGCCGCGCCGACCTCACCCGCCCGACGACGCACCGCCTGCTGGCCGCGCTGCGGCACGAGGGACTCGTCGACCAGGACGAACAGACGGGGCGGTGGATGCCGGGGCCCGAGCTCTACCTGATGGGCACCGTCGCGGCATCCCGCTACGACATCACGAACATCGCGCGCGACATCGTGCGCTCGCTCGCGGTGCGCACCGAGGAGAGCGCGTTCCTCTCGGTGCGCCGCGGCGACGAGACGGTGTGCCTGATCCGCGAGGACGGGAGCTTTCCGATCCGCTCGTTCGTCCTGTCGGAGGGCGTGCGCTTCCCGCTCGGCGTCGCCTCGGCGGGGCTCGCCATCCTCGCGTTCCTGCCGTCCCACGATGTGGACGCGTACTTCGAACGGCATCCCGAACTCGCCGAGCGCTACGGGGGCGCGCACGCCGAACCGCGACTGCGCGCTCGGCTGCGTGAGACGCAGGAGCGCGGGTTCGCGCTGAACCCCGGGCTCATCGTCGAGGGCAGCTACGGTCTCGGCGCCGCGGTGTTCAGCCGCTCGGGCCATCCGCAGTGGGCGCTGAGCCTCACCGGGGTGCAGTTCCGCTTCACGCCCGAGCGCATCGCCGAACTCGGCCGCCTGCTGCTCGGCCACGCGCACCAGCTCTCGACCCGCGTCGCCGCGGGTGCGCGCTGAGAGCCGATCAGCCGGCCGCCGCGGTGACCGCCAGCTCCGCCCGCACGAGCCCGGCGAGCCGCTCGGCGCCGGCGACGCTCAGCACCACGGTGTAGTGGTTGAACTCCGGCCAGCGCTCGTGTGCGATCGCCGGATGCGCGGCGAGCAGCCCCTCGAGGTACGGCTCGGCGTAGAGGCCGGGTTCCTCGTTCTGCAGGCCCCGCGGCACGGTCACGAGCGTGGCGGGGCGATCGAGAGCGGCGACCGCGTCGACGACCGTCGTGGTCGTGTTCATATCGATCGTGTCCTCGACCGTCGTGGCGTAGGACGTCGCCGGACGCAGCCGCGGCGGCTCGGCGGAGCCCGCCGCCGCACCCTCGGCCGCCTCCGGCACGAGGTCGTACGCGAGGTAGCGCTCGAGCGCGGGCGACCAGTCGTCCTGGAACGCGGGGTGCGAGCGCCAGAAGTCGAGGTAGTCCTCGGTCGAGTCGAAGCGCAGCGTGAGCCGCGCGGCGGTCGGCCCAAGGATCGCCGCGACGAGCGCGTCGGCGTTCAGCCCGGCGGGCGCGTCGAGGGGCAGTCCCCCGTCGACGAGCACGAGCCGCGACACGAGCTCGGGATGCCGCGCCGCGAAGGCCATCGCGACGAACGCGCCCATCGAGTGCGCGACGACGACGACCGGGCCGAGCCCGAGCGCGGCCGACACGGCGGCGAGATCGTCGGCGTGCCGCGCCATCCCGGCGGGCCCGACCAGCTCGTTGCTGCGGCCGCGGCCGCGGAGATCCGGGGCGACGATCCGCACGTCCGGCAGTTCGTCGGCCAGCAGTTCCCACGCGAGGTGCGACGACGTGACACCGTGGATCGCGAGGATCGTCGGCGCCGCGTCCTCGTGCGCCGCCTGCCCCTGCCTTCCGCGGTCCTGCCTCCCCCGCTCGTCGACGGCGTCCTGGCCGCCGCCCGCGTCACGGGCATCCCACACACCCACCTGCAGATCGCCGCCGGGGACCGGCACGGCGACGGCGCGCACGGGCCGATTCATCGCGACGTCCACCCGCCGTCCATCGTGTAGCTGCCGCCGGTCACCATGCCGGCGCGGTCGGAGACGAGCCAGCCGGCGAGCGAGGCGACCTCCTCGGCCTCGATGAGCCGCTTGATGACCGACTCCGTGAGCATGATCTTCTCGACGACCTCGCTCTCGGCGATGCCGTGCACGACCGCCTGGTCGGCGATCTGCTTCTCGACGAGCGGCGTGCGCACGTAAGCGGGGTTGATGCAGTTGCTCGTCACGCCGTGCGGGCCGCCCTCGAGCGCGGTGACCTTCGACAGACCTTCGAGGGCGTGCTTGGCGGCGACGTACGCCGACTTGTAGGCGCTCGCGCGCAGGCCGTGCGCGCTCGAGATGTTGACGATGCGCCCCCAGCCGCGCTCGTACATGGCCGGCAGCGCGGCGCGAAGGAGAAGGAAGGGCGACTCGACCATGAGCCGGTGCATGAAGCGCCAGCGCTCGGGATCGAACTCGTGGATGGGCGCGACCGTCTGGATGCCGGCGTTGTTCACCAGGATGTCGACGTCGAGCGCGAGATCCTCCTGCGCGGCGGTGTCGGCGAGGTCGACGACCCAGGCCTCTCCCCCGACCTCGGCCGCGACCGTCTGCGCGGCGTCGGCGTTGAAGTCGGCGACGATCACCGTCGCCCCGCGCCCGGCGAACTCGCGCACGCACGCGAGCCCGATCCCGCTCGCGCCGCCCGTGACCAGCGCGCGCTTGCCCTGGAGGTCCTGCTCAGGCATCCGTGTTCCCCTCTGTCGCGCCCGCGCCGCGCACGGCGAGGGCGTTGCGGATGAACCGCATCATGTGGTCGATGATCTCGTCGGGCATCGCCTCGGGCGGCCGCCCCGCGCCGTCGCGCTCCCAGAGCAGGAAGCGCATGCCGATGAGCTCGCCCGCGCCCATGAGCGCCCAGGCGGTCACCTCGGGGTCGAGCGCCGCGTCGACGTCGCCGTCCCGCTGGGCTGCGCGCAGGCCCGCCTCGTAGCCTTCGACGATGCGCGTGTAGTGCAGGCGCAGCATGTCGGGCGAGACGAACTCGGCCTCACGGACGATCCGGTAGAGCGCCGGGTGGGCGGCCGTGAACCGGAAGAACCCCTCGAAGCCCGCCCGCTCGGCGTCGATGCGGTTGTACGCTCCCGCCATCGCCTCGGCCATCGAGTGGCGCACGCGCCGGTTCAGGTCGACCACGAGCTCTTCGAAGATCTGCTGCTTGCTGTCGAAGTAGAGGTAGAAGGTGCCGAGACCGATGCCGGCGCGCTCGGTGATCTTCACGATGGATGCCTCGTGATACCCGAGGCTCGCGAACACCTCCTCGGCCGCTTCGAGGAGCTTCCGGCGGGTCGCCTCACCGCGCTTGGTGAGCGGCTTGCCGGTCGCCGACAGGGCCGCCGTGGGCGCCGGCGGTTCGCTCGGTTCGAAGCCGACTCCCGCAGCGAAGGCGTCAGTGGTGCTCATGCGGGGTCTCCTTGATCAGGGCGGTGGCTTGCTCACGCAGCCGGGAACGGGCGAGCTTCTCGATCGTCGAGCGGGGCAGCGCGTCGACGAACGCGATGCGAACGGGCACTTTGAAGCCCGCGAGCTCGGTGCGCGCGTACGCGAGGAGCTCGTCCTCGCCGAGCGCGGCGCCCTCGAGGTACTGCTTGCCGTAGCCGGCGAGGGGTCCGGTCTCGCTCGTGATGACGCCGACCGTGATCTCGGCGGTGCCCGCCTCGCCCGAGCCGGAGGCGTCGGGGGCGGCCGTGGTCGGCGCGCACGCCGACAGGGCCAGGGCGGCCGTGGCGGCCATCGCCATCACGACCCCGGGGAGCAGCTTCTTCGTAACCCGCATGTGCGTGCCTTTCACCATTGGAAGGGATACCTGAGATCTGATTCAGGTACTGAGAGTCTGTTCAGGTTGGCATCCGTTGTCAAATGGCGCGCGCGAGGCATCCATCACCATCGGGTAACCCTTGGGGGCGCTGCGCGCTCCGATCCGCATTGCATACCCTGGGTATATACTTCTGGTATGCAAAACGATGACGACCTCCTGCGTCTCGTGCTCGGCGCCAACGCGCTCACGCGTGTCGCCTCGCTCGAGACCCGAAACGAAGCGCCCGCCGCACAGTGGCGCACGCTCAGCCTGCTGCGCGAACACGGTCCTCAGCGCATCGGCGACCTCGCGGCCCTCAGCCGGGTCACACAGCCCGGCATGACCCGGCTGGTCGCGCAGATGGCCGACGCCGGGCTGCTCGAGCGGGGTCACGACGAGCACGACTCGCGCGCGACGGTCGTCACGGTCACTCCCGCCGGTCTCGCCGCGCTCGACGAGTGGATCCAGGTGCTCGGCGCCGCCCTCGCTCCCCGCTTCAGCGACCTCGACGCCGACGACTGGGCCGCGATCCGCCGGGCCGCCGACGTCGTCGACGCCCGCACCCGCACCGCGGAGGTCTCCCGATGAGCGCCGGCACGAAGACCGCGAAGGTCAGCGTGTGGCGGCAGCCCGCCCAGGTGTGGGCGGTCGCGTTCGCCTGCGTCATCGCGTTCATGGGCATCGGCCTGGTCGACCCCATCCTCCCCGCGATCGCCGAGTCTCTGCAGGCGACGCCGGTCGAGACCGAGATGCTCTTCACGAGCTACCTCGTCGTCACCGGTGTCGCGATGCTCTTCACGAGCTGGATCTCCTCGCGTATCGGCACGAAGGCGACGCTGCTGATCGGCCTCGGGCTCATCGTCGTGTTCGCGCTGCTGTGCGCCCTGTCGGGCAGCGTCGACGCCATCATCGGCTTCCGCGCCGGCTGGGGTCTCGGCAACGCCCTGTTCATCTCCACCGCGCTGGCGACGATCGTCGGGGCGGCGTCGGGCGGCTCGTCGGCCGCCATCATCCTCTACGAGGCCGCGCTCGGTCTCGGCATCGCGATCGGCCCGCTCGTCGGCGGCATTCTCGGCGAGGTGAGCTGGCGCGGACCGTTCTTCGGTGTCGTGGCGCTCATGGCGATCGGCTTCATCGCGGTGCTCGTGCTCGTCCGCAGCGCGGGTGAGAAGCGCACGCCCGTCCCGCTGTCGGCCCCGTTCCGGGCACTTCGCCAGCCGGCGCTCGCCGTGCTCGCGATCGCGGCGCTGTTCTACAACATCGGCTTCTTCGTGCTGCTGGCGTTCTCGCCGTTCCCCCTCGGCTTCGGCGCGATGGGCATCGGCCTGACCTTCTTCGGCTGGGGTGTCGCGCTCGCCATCACGAGCGTGTGGATCGCGCCGATCCTGCTCCGCACGATGAAGCGCAGCACCGCGATGCTGATCGTGCTGCCGCTGCTGGCCATCGACCTGATCGTCGCGGCGCTCGTCGTCGGTTCGGCGCCCGCGCTCGTCGCGTGCATCATCGCCGGCGGCCTCCTCCTCGGCCTCATGAACACGATCCTCACCGAGTCGGTGATGGAGGCGACGGACCTGCCGCGCTCGGTGGCATCCTCGTCGTACTCGGCCGTGCGCTTCCTCGGCGGCGCCGCCGCCCCGCCCATCGCGGCGGCGCTCTGGCACGCCTTCAACGCCTCGGTGCCGTTCTACTTCGCCGCGGTGTCGGTGCTGATCTCGGCCGCGGTCATCCTCTTCGGACGCCCCGCCCTGCGCCGGATCGACGTGCACGAAGCGGATGCCACGGAAGAAGCCGCCGCCGTGCTGGTGGGCGACGCCGCCTGATGCAGCCCGGCCCCCCGAGGCGATTGCGTGACGGATGACGGACAGCAGCTGCAGCTTCTCGTAGCTCTCGCTGCCCGGCACGGCCGTGTAGACGAGCAGGAGGTGCGACTGCTCCGGTTCGAGCAGCGTCTGGCATTCGAGCTCGAGGGGCCCGACCTCGGGATGCACGAAGTGCTTCACCGTCGCCGGGCGCAGGCCGACCTCCTGCAGCTCCCAGAGAGCGCGGAACTCGGCGCTCTCCCGCAACAGCCGCTCGACGAGCTGCGCGGCGCGCGAGCGCGGTCCGCGTCGAGGACCATCTCGGTGCGCATGTGCGGCGTGACCCGCCACCCCACGATCATGCGGGAGAACGCGTCGACGATGAAGCACACATACGCGACGCCGGCCTAGGTCGGCACGAATGTCAGATCCGTGACCCAGAGCCGATTCGGCGCGGTCGCGGTGAACTCCCGTTTCACGAGGTCCGGGTGCCGCGCCGACGAAGGATCCGGCCTGGTCGTCTTGATCCGCTTCGACCGCCTCGCGCCTTCGATCCCCGCGATCCGCATCAACCTGGCGGTCTGGTCCCGGCCGATCGTGATCCCCGCACGTCGGGCGGCTTTCCAGAGTTTGCGGACCCCGTAAACGCGATAGTTGGCTTCCCAGATCTCGACCAGCTGCGGCACCAACTCCTCGTCCCGCAGGGCACGAGCCGAGGGGGCGCGGATCTTGGCGGCGTAGTAGCTGCTCGGAGCCACCTGCAACAGTCTGCAGATGAGCTCGACTCCGAGGCGACGGCAGTCCACGACGTCGTCTTTGTTCGCGTCGATGAACGCGACTACTTCCGGTAGTGGCGGTCGAGCTCCGCCCCGAAGAAAGACGCGGCTCGCTTGGGCACCTCGTTGGCCCGGCGAAGCTCCCGATTCTCTTGCTCGAGCTCTCGCACCCGCTGCGCCTCGGCGCTGCTCACGCCGGGGGCGACACCGTCATCGACGTCGGCCTGCCTCACCCACGTCCGCACGGACTCGACCCCGTAGCCGAGTTGCGTCGCGACGCGCTCAGCGCAGACTGTATAGTCACTATGTTCTGACTATTGCTCCCCGCCTCGATGTGATGAATCGCCTTGGCCGCGCCATGGCCGATCCCACACGGTCCCGAGTTCTCATGACGCTTCTCAGCGGCCCGAGCTATCCCGCTGTACTGTCGCGGTCGCTGGACCTGAGCCGCTCGAACGTCTCCAATCACCTCACCTGCCTGCGCGATTGCGGGATCGTCGTGGCTGAGCATGAGGGACGTCAGACCCGCTACGAGATCGCCGACCCTCACCTCGCGGCGGCGCTCACGGCGCTCGTTGACGTGACGCTGGCCGTCGATGAGAACGCGCCGTGCATTGACTCGTCGTGCGCGGTCCCCGGCTGTTGTGGAGCGGGAGCAACCGCATGAGCGCATCGCTGACCGCCGAGCGCCGGGAGCGCTTGCACCGTCGCGTCCGATTCATCGTCGCATTCACCATCACGTACAACGTTATTGAGGCCATAGTCGCCATCTGGGCAGGCGTGGCGGCATCCTCAGCCGCGCTCATCGGCTTCGGTCTCGACTCGGTTGTCGAAGTGCTCTCGGCACTCGCCATCGCATGGCAGTTCACGCGCAAAGATCCTGAGCGCTGGGAGAAAGCGACCGTGCGTGCGATTGGTATCGCGTTCTTCGCGCTGGCCGCATACGTAAGCGTTGACGCGGTGCTGAGCCTGATCAGCCAGGAGGGGCCAGATCACAGCCCGTTCGGCATCGGCATCACGGCACTGAGCCTGATCGTCATGCCCGCGCTGGCCTGGTTCGAGACTCGGACTGGTCGTGAGTTGGAATCCAAGAGCGTTCTCGCAGACGCGAGACAGCTCATCCTGTGCGTCTACCTGTCCGGGGCCGTGTTCGTCGGCTTGATTCTCAACAGCCTCTTTGGCTGGTGGTGGGCGGATGCCGTCGCCGCCCTGTTCGTAGCCGCTCTCGCGGTGCGGGAGGGCGTGGAGGCGTGGCGCGGCGACGTCGAATCGCCGTTCGAGATCCTTGGCGACCTGCGCGACCAGCGGGACAACGACTGACCCCAAAACGCAAACGCCCCCGGTCCTCGACTCGGGGGCGTTCCGCGTCGCTGGGATCTCGCGGCGGATACTAGAAATCCCGACGGATTCGGAGGCCGAGCCCCAGCCGGTTGGAGGACCTCGCAGGGGCCTCGTTCCGTCTCCAGATTGACCCCAGATTGACATGGCCGATCCGACATGCGAAAAGTCCCGGTCTGAATATCACTTCTGACCGGGACTTTTCTAGGGTGCACCCCCTGGGACTCGAACCCAGAACCCACTGATTAAGAGTCAGTTGCTCTGCCGATTGAGCTAGAGGTGCGTTCCGTCGGTCCGCCGATCGGGATGAAATCCACGGGGCGAACCGAGGGTCAACGTTACCATCACGATGCCGTTCATCGCCAATCGAGCATGCCACGCCCCGTATTCTGGTGGGGTGACCTGCCCCGCCGCATCGCCTTCCTGGAGCGCGCCCTTCGACGCCGACCTGACCGACGAGCTCGCGCTCGCCCTGCGCCTGGCCGATGCGGCCGACGCGGTGACGATGGCCCGGTTCGACGCCGCCGACCTCGACGTGCAGGTGAAGGCGGATGCCACCCACGTCACCGAGGCTGACCTCGCCACGGAGCGCGCGATCCGAGGCATCCTCTCTCACGAGCGTCCGAACGACGGGATCCTCGGCGAGGAGTTCGGCGAGGACGCCGGAGTCGCCTCCGGCACGCAGCCGTCCGGCGGGACGCGCCAGTGGATCATCGACCCGATCGACGGCACCGCCAACTACCTCAAGGGCATCCCGATGTGGACGACCCTCATCGCCCTCGCAATCGACGGCGTGCCGCGCGTCGGGGTCGCCAGCCAGCCCGCGCTCGGGCGGCGCTGGTGGGCGGCGACCGGCCTCGGCGCCTGGACGAACACCCCCTCAGGCGAACCAGCCCGCCTCGCCGTCTCGGGCGTGACGAACGTCGCCGAGGCGAGCGTCAGCTTCCAGTCGATCGCCCAGTGGGACGAGGTCGGCCGCGCCGACGACCTCCTGCGCCTCAGCCGCGCGGTCTGGCGCGACCGCGGCTACGGCGACACCTGGCCGTACATGCTGCTCGCCGAAGGCCGCCTCGAGTTCGTCGCCGAGTTCGACGTCAAGGAGTACGACATCGCCGCGCTCGTGCCGATCGTGACCGAGGCCGGCGGCCGCTTCACCGACATCGACGGCGCCGACAGCATCTCGTCGCGTTCGTCGCTGGCGACCAACGGCGCCCTGCACGACGACTTCCTGACCCTCCTCACCTCCCCCACCTCGACCGGACAGACACGATGACCCTCCCCTCGATCCGCACCCGCACCGCGTCGGCCCTCGCCGCACTCGGCATCGCCGCACTGCTGCTCGCCGGCTGCTCCACGAGCTCCGCACCGGCCCCCACCGAGACGATCGGCACGGATGCCCCAACGACGCCGCCCCCAACCGACGATTCCGCCGTCGACCCCTCGGCGTCACCGTCGGCCTCGGCGGTCGATGTCACATGCGAGAGCCTCGTGCAGGAAGACCTCCTCGCCGAGTTCCGGCAGAAGGGCTGGACCGCGAAGGAGACGCCGTTCGCCGCCGGCGGCGTGACGCTTGACAAGGGCCTGCAGTGCACCTGGGCCGACTACACCGTGCCGTCCGGCAACCTGATGATCTTCGGCTGGGCGCCAATCACCGTCGACCAGGCCGACGCGATGCAGCGCGGCCTCGGCGCGAAGGGATGGCGGCGCGAGGAGGACGGGGACACCGTCTACATCACCGAGGACCCGACGCAGGCGCCGACCACCGATGAGAACGGCTACGGCATGACCTACGAGTTCGGTGACGGCTGGGTGACGGTCGCCGACGTGAAGCAGAGCCTGCTGCTGATCCAGCGCCCGCAGGGCTAGGCCGCAGACCTCCCGGCGACGCACCGCACCACAGACAGCACGAAGGCCGAGCCCCGGGCGGGGCTCGGCCTTCGTGACATCCACGTTCCGTGTGACAGTGACGTCGTGGAGCTGGGGGGAATCGAACCCCCGTCCAACGCTGCATTACTGCGTCTTCTCCGGGCGCAGTCTGTAGAGACGTTCTGCTCGGCTCCGACCTTTGTCACAGACACCTAAGTCGACGAGCCCAGTCTCAGAAGAGTCCCATGTGACGTCGAGACCCCGTCACACAGCTAGATCCCTAGATGACGCCAGGGTCCGTAGCGGGATCGCCTACGGTCTGACGGACTATCGGACTCGCTTAGGCAGCGAGGGCGAAGTCGTTGCGCTTTGCATCGGCAACTATTGGTTCGCAGAGATCGTTTACGAGATAACCCTGCATCCTCGGCCCGCTTCCCGCAGCATCACAGGCGCTGTCGAAACCGATCAGCCCCTGGAAGCCTCAGACCTCTCGGTCTCGCGGCAGGGTGAGCCACTGTCACACTGTGGAGTTGGATGCTCGGATGCCGAGGCATCCGAGCGTTACAGTCTACACCATGAACGAGGTCATCATCACTGTCCGTGGCGAAAGCGAGCGACGCGTCGCTCCCGAACGGGCCGTCGCGCACGTGACGGCGACCGCCGACGGGCCCGAGCGCGGCGCGGTCGTCGAGCGCATCGCCGCGCTGGCGGAGCCCGTGCGCACCGACCTCGACGCACGCAAGAGCGCCGGCCGGATCGCCGACTGGTCGAGCCAGCGCGTGAGCGTCTGGGCCGACCGCCCCTGGAACAACGAGGGGCGCCAGCTCGACCTCGTGCACCACGCCTCCGTCGAACTCACCGCGACATTCACCGACGTGCTCGCCCTGTCGGGCTGGCTCAACGAGATCGCCGCCACCGACGGCCTGCAGCTCGGCACCGTCGAGTGGCAGCTGACCCCGGAGACCCGCGCACACGTCGAACGCGAGGTCGCCACCGATGCCGTCGCCGTCGCCGTCGCCCGGGCACGCGCGTACGCGGGCGCGATCGACCGGTCTGCGGTCGAGCCGCTGCAGACGGCCCGCGCCTTCGACTGACGGTCCGAGGGTGCGCACAGCCGGGGGCGGCCGCGGCGCCTGCGCTCAGTCGCCGAGGCGGTTGCGCGAGCGCATGGCGCGCTCGGCCTCGCGCTTGTCTTCGCGCTCGCGGATCGTCTGGCGCTTCTCGTACTCGCGCTTGCCCTTCGCGACCGCGATCTCGACCTTCGCGCGCCCGTCGGCGAAGTACAGCTTCAACGGGATCAGCGTGTACCCACCGGCGCTGATCGCGTGCGAGAGCTTGATGATCTCCTGCTTGTGCAGCAGCAGCTTGCGGGTGCGCTTGGACGAGTGGTTCGTCCAATGCCCCTGCGAGTACTCCGGAATGTGCACGGCGTCGAGGTAGGCCTCTCCCCCGTCGATGTAGGCGTAGCCGTCGCTGAGGTTCGCACGGCCTTCGCGGAGGGACTTCACCTCGGTGCCGGTGAGCACGAGCCCCGCCTCGTAGGTCTTCTCGATGGCGTACTCGTGGCGCGCGCGACGGTTGGTCGCGACGACCTTCTCCCCGCGTTCCCTGGGCATGGTGACTCCTCGTTCCGGATGCCGTGGACACGGCAGCCTGTCAGCTTACCCCAGCGGGAGCGTCAGGCGCGCAGCCAGCGGCGGATCGCGAAGCCGGCCGACAGCGCGGCGAGCACGAGACCGATCGCGATGATGATGGGGATGACGATCGCGGCATCCGCCATGTCCACCCAGTCGGTGATGAACGTGACCCGGTCTTTCAGGTAGCCGTTGACGCCGAAATGCACCCCGGCGACGATCGCGGCGCCGGCGAGCACCGAACCGATGAACGCGGCGAAGACACCCTCCAGGATGAACGGGGTCTGGATGAACCGGTTCGACGCTCCCACGAGGCGCATGATGCCGACCTCGCGTCTTCGCGCGTAGGCGGAGAGTCGGATGGTCGTCGCGATCAGCAGCACGGCGGCGATGAGCATGAGCACCGCGATGCCGACGGCGATGTAGGTCGCGATCGTCAGGGCGGAGAAGAGCGGCTCGAGGTACTGCATCTGGTTCTTCACCGCCTCGACGCCCTGCGTCCCCGTGAACGCCTCGGTGATGACGTCGGACTTCCCGGGATCGACGAGACCCACCCAGTAGGTGTCGCCGAGCTGCGCGGGCGTGACGTAGTCGGCGTACTCGTCGCCGTAGAGCGCGATGAGGTTCTGGTAGGCCTCGTCCGCCGATTCGAAGCGCACGTCGCGCACGATGTCGGCGAGGGCGGGGCTCGCAAGCCGATCCGCGACGGTCTTCAGCTGCTCGTCGTTGGCCGCACCGTCGACGCACGTGGTCGCCGTGGAATCGTCGCGGCACATCACGATCGACACCTGGGCGCGCTCCACCCAATAGGCGCGCATCTTGCCGACCTGCATCTGCATCAGCATCGCGGCACCGACGAAGGTGAGCGACACGAAGGTCACGAGGATGACCGAGATCACCATGGAGGCGTTGCGCCGCAGGCCCGAAAGCGCCTCGGCGAGGATCAGGCGCACTCTCACGAGGTCGGCCCCACTTCGTCGTCGTCGGATGCCAGGCCGAGCCGGTCGGCGACGCCGGGACCGTCGAGGTCGAGGCCGTCGAGGTCGACGGCGGGTGCGTCGATACGGATCGGTCGCGTGTGCGGGGCGGGCTCGGCGGTGGCCCCGTCCGCGGGCTGGGCCTCGACGGGCGCCGGCCGTTCGCGGGTCACCGGGGGTGCCGCGGGCTCGCGGGTCACGGCGGGCGCCGTCTCGCGGTCGGCGAGCTCAGAGGTGACGAGTTCGGGGGTCACGGCGACCGCCGCGGCGACGGCCGACGCGGCGACCGCGTCGGATGCGGCCTCGGAGACGGCGGCGGCGGCCGCCGGGGCCACGCCCTCGACGGTCGACGCGGCGATCTCGCGCTGCAGCTCGAGCACCGCGGTGAGCGCGGCGGTGGCGGCCGCGCCCTTCTCCTCCTGCGGCGCGAGGGTCGGCAGCGACGAGCGGTCGCCGTATCCGCCGTGGCGGTCGTCGCGCACCATGACGCCCGACTGCAGTTCGATCACGCGGCGCTTCATCTGGTCGACGAAGCCGGCCTCGTGAGTCGCCATCACGACCGTGGTGCCGCCCTCGTTGATGCGCGCGAGCAGCTGCATGATGTCGATCGACGTGGCGGGATCGAGGTTTCCGGTCGGCTCGTCGGCGAGGAGGATCTGCGGACGGTTGACGATGGCGCGGGCGATCGCGACGCGCTGTTGCTCACCGCCGGAGAGCTCGTGCGGCAGGCGCTTCTGCTTGCCGTCGAGGCCGACGAGGGTGAGCGCCTCGGTGACCGCCTGCTGGATGTAGGCCCGCGACGATCCGATCACCTGCAGCGTGAACGCCACGTTCTGGAAGACGGTCTTGTTCGGCAGCAGCCGGAAGTCCTGGAACACCGATCCGATGTGCCGGCGGAAGTACGGCACCTTGCGGGTCGACAGGGTGTGCAAGTCGCGCCCGAGCACGACCACGCGTCCCTCGCTGGGGGTGTCCTCGCGGAGGATGAGGCGCAGGCACGACGACTTGCCCGATCCCGACGCGCCCACGAGGAAGACGAACTCCCCGCGCTGCACTTCGAAGTCGACGTCGCTCAGCGCCGGCTTGTTCGTCCCGCGGTACTTCTTGGTGACGTGCTCGAACCGGATCATGACCCGACGAGCCTAAGCGGGCGGGCGCGGGATGCCGGGCGACGCGCCCGCGCGTCGCGGTTCCCGCGACGGGTCAGTCGTCGTCGTCTTTGCGCTTGCGCCAGCGGATGCCCGCGGCGATGAGCCCGTCGAGGTCGCCGTCGAAGACGACGGCGGGGTTTCCGACCTCGTAGCCGGTGCGGAGATCCTTCACGAGCTGCTGGCCGTAGAGGAAGTAGGAGCGCATCTGGTCGCCCCAGCTCGCCGTGATCGTGCCGGCGAGTTCTTTCTTCTTCGCCGCCTCCTCCTCGCGCTTGAGGAGGAGCAGTCGCGTCTGCAGCACACGCATCGCGGCGGCGCGGTTCTGGATCTGGCTCTTCTCGTTCTGCATCGAGACGACGAGACCGGTCGGAAGGTGCGTGATGCGCACCGCCGAGTCGGTCGTGTTGACCGACTGACCGCCGGGGCCCGACGAGCGGAACACGTCGACGCGGATGTCGCTCTCGGGCACGTCGACCTCGACGGCCTCTTCGAGCGCGGGGATCACCTCGACCGCGGCGAAGGAGGTCTGACGCTTGTCGGCGCCGCCGAACGGGCTGATGCGCGCGAGCCGGTGCGTGCCGGCCTCAACCGACAGGGTGCCGTAGGCATACGGGGCATCCACCTCGAACGTCGCGGACTTGATGCCCGCGCCCTCCGCGTAGGACGTGTCCATGACCTTGACGGAATACTTGTGCCGCTCGGCCCAGCGCAGGTACATGCGCAGGAGCATCTCGGCGAAGTCGGTCGCGTCGTCGCCGCCCGCGCCCGAGCGGATCGTCACGACCGCGGGGCGATCGTCGTACTCGCCGTCGAGGAGCGTCTGCACCTCGAGCTGGCCGATCACCTCCTGCAGGTCGACGATCTCGCGGAGCGCCTCGGCGGCGGTGTCGTCGTCGTCCATCTCCTGCGCGAGCTCGACAAGCACGTCGAGGTCGTCGAGGCGCTGCTCGACGTCGGTGACCCGCTTGAGGTCGGCCTGGCGGTGGCTGAGCGCGCTCGTCACCTTCTGGGCCTTCTCGACGTCGTCCCAGAGATCGGGCGCACCCGCCTCTTCGGACAGGCGCTCGATCTCCGCGCGCAGCGCGGTCACATCGACCACCGCCGCGATGTCGGAGAACGTGGCGCGCAGGGCCTGGATGTCGGCGGAGGGATCGAATTCAAGCATGACAGTCCAGACTAACGTGGATGGGGTGACGGATGCCTCCACCCCCGAGTCGATCCGGAGGATGATCCGCCGCCTCGCCCCGGTGATCTACGGCCCCACGGTGCTGTTCGCGCTGGGCGAGGGGGCGGTCATCCCCCTGCTGCCGATCTTCGCCGCGCACCTCGGCGCCGACGTGCCGACGGCGGCCCTCGTGGCCTCGGCGCTCGTCGTCGGGCAGCTGTGCGGCAACATCCCCGCCGGCTGGGCCGTCGCCCGCATCGGCGAGCGGATCACGATGGCGATCGGCGGCGCCGTCGCCCTCCTCGGCGTCGCCGGGCTCGCGCTCGCGCCGAACCTCCTCGTGCTGGCGATCTCCGTCTTCGTGATCGGCCTCAGCGCCGCCGCGTTCGGACTGGCTCGGCACTCGTTCATGACGACGCGGGTCCCGCTCGTCTTCCGAGCACGGGCGCTGTCCCTTCTCGGCGGCACCTTCCGACTCGGCATGTTCGTCGGTCCGTTCGTCGCGGCGCTGCTCATCGGGATCTTCGGCGACGAGCATGCGACGGTGTGGTTCTTCGCGGTCTGCCTGATCGCGGCGGTGCTGCTCGTGATGCTCGGGCCCGACCCGGAGCTGCAGGTAGCCGTGCCGCGCACCTCCCCCGCACCGCGGAGCGACGCGCACCTCGCCGAAGACTCCGGCGAGCCCGTCACCGGGGCGATCCCCACGCCCGAGCGCGCGGGCGTGTTCCGAACGATGTGGCGCCACCGCGGCGTGCTCGCCCGGCTCGGCGTCGCCGCGGCGTCGCTGTCGGCCGTGCGTTCGGCCCGCCAGGTCGTGCTGCCGCTGTGGGGCGTGTCGATCGGGCTCGACGCGCAGACGATCGCGCTCGTCGTCGGCGTGTCGGGAGCCATCGATTTCGCGCTCTTCTACGCCAGCGGCCAGGTGATGGACCGGTTCGGGCGCCTCTGGGCGGCGCTTCCCGCGATGATCCTGATGGGGGTCGGCTTCCTTGCGCTGTCGTTCACGCACGATCTGCCGCAGGCGGCGATGTGGTACGCCCTCTTCGCCGCCGTGCTCGGCGTCGGGAACGGCCTGTCCAGTGGCATCCTGCTCACCCTCGGCGCCGACGTCGCACCTCAGGACGACCCCGCGCCGTTCCTCGGATCGTGGCGCACCCTCACTGATGCCGGCGGTGCGATCGCACCTCTGCTGTTCTCGGGCCTGTCGGCCGCCTTCTCGCTGTCTGTTGCGACCGGGGCGATCGGCGTCGTGGGCCTGCTCGGTGCGGCGGCGTTCGTGAAATGGGTGCCGCGGTTCGTGCCCGGGCCGCCGGCGGCGACGCGGGCTGAGCGGCGCGGGCTGTGAGGCGCGCGCCGAGCGCTGAGCGGGCGCGTCAGCGCAGCGCGGTGCGGCTCGTCGCGGTCGCCTCGATCGTCCAGCCGTCGGGCACGAACACGCTCAGCACCGGCGGATGCCACACGGTCGCGACCCGTACCCGGGCGGAGACGCCGTCGGGTGTGCCCGCTTCGACGAGCTGCGCGGTGCCGAGCGCGTCGATGATGTCGGATGCCTGGGCGTACACCCCGTCGTCGGTGAGGCGTGCCGTGGCGCCCGCGCCCGACACGGTGAGGGTGAAACCGTCGGCGCCTGCCAGCGCGGCGGCGTCGGCCGCGGCATCCGCGCGCTTCTGGGTCAGGTAGAGGCTCGTCGCGTCGACGCACACGAGCACGAGCGCGATGGCGAGCAGGGCGTAGCCGAGGGTCAGCAGGAGCACCGAGCCCTCGTCGTCGTCCCGCCCGTCGCCTCGCACCCGCGGGCGCAGCGTGTGGGCGGTCACGGCGCCGTTCCCCAGAACCGTGACACGCGCTGCACCGAGGCGGCCTCGACGGGCACGCGGGCGAGCTGATCGAGTCCGAGGACGGCGGGGACGAGCGGCAGCGGCACCGACGTGCGGACCGTGACCGACAGCAGCGCGCCCGGCGCGGGGCATTCGGGCGCCGACCGGTCGCAGTCGATCGAGACGTCCACCGCGGCGGGGTCGAGGCCGTATTCGGCGACGATCGCGTCGAGCACCCGGGCGCCGCGCGCGTCGGCGGTCACCGCGTCGGGCGACTCGGCGATCGTGCGGGCGAGCTGGCGGGCGCCGGTCTCCACCCCGAGCGACTGCCCCTGGATCGAGCCGAGCGCGACGATGAGGTAGACGAGCGGCACGAGCAGCACGAGCCCGACGAGGATGAACTCGAGTGCGGCGGACCCTTCGTCTCCGGGCGTGGCCGCGTCGGAACGGTCCCGATCGCGGTGCGGGCACACCGCGCTCCGCAGGTCAGTCGAAGCTCTCGCGCGGAGCATGGGCGGTCACCTCCATCCCGGCCGGCACGCCGAGCAGGCCGACGAGCGGGAGCGTCGCGACGACGGTGACCTGCACCTCCGGCCCGGCGCCGCCCTCGACGGCCGCGGCGCTGACCTCGGCATCCAGGGCTCCGCCCACCGCGGTGTCGATGAGCCGCGCGGTGCGCGCCGCGCCGTCGGCGGGCTCGGTGTCGGCGAGGGCGCCGTGGTAGGCGCCCTCCACCGCGGCGTCGTGCACGACGTTCCGCACGTAGACGGCGAAGGCGAGTTGCAGCACGCCGAGCGTGAGCACGGTCAGCAGCAGCCCGACGAGCACGAACTCCACCGGCGCGGAGCCGGTGTCATCGCCCTCGCCGAAGCCGCCGCCGCGCGCCCGCTCGGCATCCCGCATCGCGGGTCAGAGCCCCGAGACGCGGCTGAGCGCCTGCTCGAACAGGTCGGCGAGAGCCGGCCCGGCGAGGCTCCAGATCGCGACGACCAAGCCTGCGGTCATCAGCGTCACGAGAACCCAGCCGGGCACGTCGCCGCGGTCGTCGTCGATCGTGTTCGTGAGGGAGGCGCGGAGCCGTCCCCATACCGTGCGGATCATGTCCGCCTCCTTCCGACCGTCGCCGGTCATGAGATTCCGAGCTTGAGCATGACGATCCCCGGGAAGACGGCGAACAGCACCGACAGCGGGAGGATCAGGAAGACGAGCGGGAGGAGCATCAAGATCTCCTTGCGTCCGGCCGACTCGATGAGCGCACGTTTGGCGTCTTCGCGGGCGTCGACGGCCTGCTCCTGCAGCACCTGGGCGAGCGGGGCGCCGCGGTCCATCGCGGCGACGAGGTGTTCGATCGCCCGGGAAAGCGCGGGCGAGTCCGCGTTCTTGCCGAGGGCGAGCAGGGCGTCGGAGAGGTTCGAGCCCGTGCCGCTGGCGAGCACGGCGGCGCGGAGCTCTTCGGTCAGCACGCCCGACCCCACGTCGCCGACGCGCCGCAGCGCGTCGCGCAAGCCCTCACCGGCCGCGAGGCACAGCGCGAGGAACTCGAGCACCGTCGGCAGCTCCTCTTCGAGTCGGGCGACGCGGCGCCGGGCGCGCGCCGTGAGGCGCTGCTCGCAGAGCACGATCGCGATCACCGCCAGCAGCGGCGGCAGGAGCACGGCGATCAGTCCCCCGCGCCCGCTCATGGTCAGCACGACGGCGAGCACGCCGCCGATCGCGAGACCGGCGACCGCCCAGCCCAGCTGGGTGGCCCGGAAGGCCACGACGTCGGGAGCGAGTCCGGCCTGACGGAGCCGCTGCGCGAGGGCGTCGCCGCTCGCACCGCCGCCCC
Organism: Microbacterium sp. F2E; assembly: GCF_020905435.1. Lineage (NCBI taxonomy): Bacteria > Bacillati > Actinomycetota > Actinomycetes > Micrococcales > Microbacteriaceae > Microbacterium > Microbacterium sp. F2E. The sequence continues at coordinate 164,654 of NZ_JAJJIB010000003.1, forward strand.
AGCCGGCGGCGAGCCGGTCGCGCGCGCTGCGCCACCCGCGCCACGCCACCGCCGGCTGGAGCGGCGTGAGTCCCACCGGGTCGGCGACGTCGCGCAGATACGGGGCGATCCGGCGCGTGAGGTTCGGCGCCGCCCAGCGCGGAATCCGCTGCGCGATCAGCAGCGCCCCCGCGGCGAACGCCGCGCCGAGGATCACCGCGCACGCCGCAGCGCTGACCGCACTCATCCGAACCACCGCTGCGGCTCGGGGAGCCGGCCGAGGCGGATCGTCAACCGATACGCGACGAGGGAGAGCACCGCACCGGCGATCACGACGACCACTCCGGCCGGCGTCGCGTAGGCCGCCGCCCCTTCGGGGCGGATCGCGAGCAGCGCCAGCACGATCCACGGCGCGACGACACCGACGATCGCGGCGCCGCGCACCCACGACTGGCGCGCCTCGACCTCGGCGCGCAGCGTGGCATCCGCCCGCACCGACGACGACAGGGCGCGCAGCACTCCGGTGAGCTCGGTGCCGCCGACGTGACGCGCCATGCGCAGGGTCTCGATGATGCGGTCGGCGACGGGGTCGGCGAGGCACGCCTTCAGCCGCAGGGCGCTGGAGTCGAAGTGACCGGATGCCGCCATGTCGGCCGCGAAGCGGGCGAACGCGCCGCGCAGCGCGGGCGGTCCGCTCGCCGCGAGCGCCGCGACGGCGTCGGGCAGGGACAACCCCGCGCGCACCGCCGACACGAGCAGGTCGCACACATCCGACCACAGCGCGCGGCGAGACCGGCGCAGGCGCCGCGCCCGTGCCTTCAGCCAGGAGAACGGTGCCGCAGCCCCGGCGGCGCCGGCGACGAATGCGACGGCCGGAAGCCCGGTGACGAGCCAGGCGACGGAGGCGCACACAGCGCCCAGTACGACGGCGATCACGCCCGGTCGAGCGGTGGGGGTGTGCGCGAAGCCCGCCTCCTGCAGCAGCCGCGACAGACGGCCGTCGACGGGAGTGGCCTTCGGCTGCTCGCTCGCGGGCCAGAGCCACGGCGAGATCGTGAGCAGCAGCCCCGCGGCGAACACCGCACCCCAGACGATCGTCACGACGCCACCCGCTCCCGCCCTGCCCTGAGGCCCGCCCGGTAGACCGGGCGCGTCTCGACGACCTGATCGTCGGTGCGGCCGGTCGTCTCCACGATCTCTTCGACGTAGCGGTGCCCGTCGGCGTCTCGCCGGCAGTGCACCACGAGGTCGACGCCGGTCGCGATCGCGGGCACGACGAAGCCCGCGTCGATGTTGCGGCCCGCCAGCAGCGGTAGTGCAGCGAGGCGGCGCAGCGCGTCGTCGGCGGAGTTCGCGTGGATCGTCGCGGCGCCGGGCACGCCCGTGTTGAGCGCCAGCAGCAGGTCCAGCGCCTCGGCGTCGCGCACCTCGCCGACCACGAGGCGGTCGGGGCGCATGCGGAGCGCCTCCTTCACGAGGCGCCGCAGGCTCACCGCGCCGGTGCCCTCGAGGCTCGGCTGGCGCCCTTGCAGGGCCACGGCGTCGGGCGCGGTGATGGCGAGTTCGAAGGTCTCCTCGACGGTGACGACGCGGTGCTCGGGCGGGCAGGCGCCGATGAGCGCCGCGAGGAACGTCGTCTTCTCCACTTGGTGCATGTGACGCACCTGTCGTGTGGAGGTGATTGCTGTGTTGATCAGGTTTGTTATTCGGGTCGGGGCGTCGGGAGGTGACTCGCGGTGAGCGGCACGGTGGTGGATCGCCCAGACGTTGCACCGTCGGTTGCGGCGGTCGAGCAGGTGCTGGTGTATCTCCGGATCAGTGAGGACCGCACCGGCGAGGAAGCTGGCGTGGACCGCCAGCGGGAAGACTGCCTTGCCCTTTGTCACCGGCTCGGGCTGCCAGTAGCTAAGGGCGATGTGTTCATGGACAACGATGTGTCTGCGTATCTAAACAAGAAGCGTCCCGGCTTCGAGCGGCTGCTGGAGCGGGTCAAGGCGGGGCGGTCGCGGGTAGTGGTGTGGCATGTGGATCGTCTCTACCGTCGTCCGCGGGAGCTGGAGGACTTGATCGATCTGGTGGAGTCGCATCCGATCCGCATTGAGTCGGTGATGGGCGGTGGGTTCGATCTGAACACGCACGAGGGGAGGTTGATGGCGCGTCAGCTCGTTGCGATCGCGTCGTATGAGTCCGGGCACAAGGCTGACCGCATCCGACGGGCGAACCGCGCGAAGGCCGAGCGCGGTGACTGGCACGGCCCGCCCCGCTTCGGGTACGGCCGTGGCGGGGTGCTCATCCCGGAGCAGGCAGCGGTGGTGCGGGAGATGGCCGACCGGTTCCTCGCCGGGCAGTCGTTGCGGGCGATCACGAAGTGGTTGAACGAGGAGTCCGGTATGCCATCCCCCAGGGCAGGGACTGGCACTTTGGGTGTGTGGCATGCGACGACGGTGAAGTCGATACTGTGCTCGGCGCGTATCTCCGGGCAGCGTGCCTACGATCCGGGCGTGCGGCCTGGTGAGGCGGACCCGCCAGAGGGCCGGGAGATTCTGGGGGCGGGATCGTGGGAGGCGATCATCACCCCGGAGGAGACGGCCCGGATCAGGGCCGTGTTCGCTAATCCGGACCGGCGCGTCGGGGCGACCTCGATCAACCTGCTGTCAGCGATTGCGACATGCGGTAAGTGCGGTGCCGGTCTGGTCGCGGGGCGCCACAAGGAGGGCAAGGGCGGCCTGGGGCCGGGCAAGCGGTTCTATTACCGGTGCATGGCCGTCCCCGCCTACCCGGAGCGAGGAGGTCTCACCGTGTCGGGTGCGGCATTGGACGAGCTGGTGCGTGATGCGGTGATCGCCCGTCTGGCGGCGACCGACCTGCCCAGTGCGGATGACGGTGCGGGCGGTGTCGTGAGTGAGGCGATGGGGAGGATCACCGCGGCACGGGCACGGATGGAGGACATGGCGCGCGACTACGGAGCAGGGCTGCTGACCCGCAGTGAGTACCACGCCGGGCGGGTCGCGGCGCAGAACGCCGTCCGCGACGCCGAGCTGCTGCTTGGGAAAGTCAACCGGGGTGCGGCTCTGGCCGGTGTTCCGGTCGGCGATGAGGCAGCGTTGCGGGTGGCGTGGGCGGAGTGGTCGATCGCGCAGAAACGCGCGGTCCTCACCGCGCTGATCGACACCCTCGTGGTCAACCCGCTTACCAGGCCTTCCAACACGTTCCGTCCGGACCGGGTCCAGTTGACGTTCAAAGCCTGAACCACCGCACGACAGGACGGGCCGCGCTTCCTCGCGGCCCGTCCTGTCGTGCTCAGACCAGGGGGTGCTCAGGTGGGATGTCGGATGAGTTTGGTGAGTTTGCGGAGTGTGACCGGATCGGCGACGGCGAACGGGACCCCAGAGTTCTCACACGCCGCGCGAGTCCACTCGGTCACATCGAACCCATCCGGCAGGAGCGAATCGACCTCACCCTCTGTTGCGGTCAGCGAGTCCGCGCTGTGGCGGTCCCGGCGGCCGGAGGGGGGCAGGGAGCTCATCGCACTTCTCCGGTGTCGGGATCGTAGCCGGCGTAGAAGGCGTCTTCTTCGTCCTGGCGGTCAGCGACATCGTCGAGGACGAACTGAACGAACTCTTCTTCGCGGTTCTCGATCACGACGTCCTCGACCGGTGGAGCGGCGTCTTCGCCGGGCCAGACGGTCTGCCGGGTGGGCCGGTCGCGGTCCAAGCGGGTGCCGCAGGTCGCGGTCCATTCGCGCAGGCGTTCGCGAGCCTCGGCGAAGTCCCGGTGCCAGCCGTGCGGGGCGGACCCGTTCTGCTCAGGGTCGTACGCGCACAGCCAGTGCAGGTGTAGCGCCGACAGCTCCCAGACGAGTTCGGGATGGTGGTGCCAGAACGGGGGCACCACCGAGGCGGCAAGGCCGTAGGTGCGACGCAGCCAGTGCACCCATCTGTTCAACTCCAGCCATTCGGTCTCGGCCTGCTCGGCGGTCAGCAGGTTCCAGTTCACCGGATGGGGCGGCTCGGCCACCTCGTCCTGCTCGTACTCGCCCGGGTGCGGCTCAGTGTCATCGGGGTAGCCCTCGTCGGGCTCCTCGTATTCGTCGGGGCTGTCGTGGTCGTCGGCGCCAGTACTGATGCTGGGCTCGCGGCTGTCGTCAGTCATCGTCATACCTCCGGTCAGCGGCCCAGCACGGACGTGCGGCTGGGTGCCTCTCGGCGGCGAGCGGGATCAGCGGGACCGGGGAATGCCGGAACATCGCGTTCGGGCGTCCTGCCACTACGGCGGGTGCGATCCACCTCGTAGCTGGTGCGGGCAAGGTCATGGCCGATCTTGGTGGCGACGAACTCCTGGCGTTCGACGTCCTGCCCGTCACGCTGCGTCGTGTACTTGCGGACATACCCTTCGGCGACGAAGCTATCGCCCTTGCGCAATCTGGCCAGGGCGCGTTCGGCAGTTGGGCCATATGCGGCGAGGTTGTCGTACGTCGGTTCCAGCTCCGTGAACGACCCGTCGTCCTCACGCCGGAAGCGCTGCTGCCCGAGCCGGGCGTAGAACCTAGTCTTACCGGTCTCCGTCACCGAATGCTGCGGGTCGGTGGCGATGAATCCCGACACCGACTCTTTCGTCTGGATCGCCATCAGACGCTCCTCCTGACCTCTCACGCGCCCCCTTTCCGCGGGGTCGCTCTTGCCAGGCAGGTACACCGCCAACCCTTACGACACCGCGCCCTTATGACGAGGGGGGATGCTGCAGCCGCTTCTCGACCTCGCCGCGGTCGGCGCGAAGCCGTGCGGCGTCGGGACGCTGGGTCCACGTCCGCATCCGCGTCACGATCGGTGGTGCGGAGCGCAACAGGACCAGGGCGGTGCCGAAAGGGAGGGTCCTGATCGCGTCGGGTGGGAGGATCGGCACCCGGCGAATGGAGCGTTGCGCGGAGCGGGAGCCGTGATCGCCGATGGTGGTCGAATCGGTCACCTCGTCCCGCTCGCCGATGAGCGTGGTGAGATCGTGGAGGTCTTTGGAGTTCGACGCCCCGCCGAGGACGATCTTCACGATCGAGGCGTCCCAGATCGCGCCGGCGGCGTTCTCCGACCACTTCTCCCGCGCCTGCGCCAAGGACTGGAGCACAGGCATGGTCGTGATCCCGGTACCCCCACCCTCGGCCATGAGCGTCGGAAGCGACGGCAAGGGCGCGAGGTTCCCGACTTCATCGAGCGCAAGCAGCACCGGCGGGTCCAGGCGGGCTCCCGGCGAGATGGCGGCAATGCGGCGTGCGGTCTCTACGAGGTCTTCGATGAACGCGGCCACCAACGCGGCGGAGTTGTTCGCGCCGGCGCCGGTGGCGAGCAGATAAAGAGTGCCGCGGTCACGGATGAAGCTCTCGGGGTCGAACCGTTCGTCCGGTCCCGGCGACACGGCATCAAGGACGCGGGGATCGGCGAGCGCGGCGAGGGCGAGGGAGACGCCTTGCCAGATGGAGTCGCGGGTCTTTGGGTCGGACTCGATGACCGCGCCGAGCGATTCTGCCCATCCAGGGGCGGCATTCGGCGTACTGGTGAGGATCGCGACGGCCTCGGCCGCAGCGGAGGGGTCAAGGGTCCAACGGAACAGTTCGGCGGGCGTGCGGTGGTCGAGGGCCGCGGCGTGCAGGAGACCTTGGAGGACGACGCGGGCTTTGCCTTCCCAGAACCCGCCGTCCTCGACCCCGCCACGGGACATCCCGGTGGCCGACGCGAGACCGGTGGCGCGGATCATCGCCGTCAACGGTTCCTCACACCCACGGATCGGCGACCAGCGGAGGCCGGCGGGGATGCCCTCGGCGAGGTGCTGCGGGTCGAACACCGCCACCGGCCCGGCATCCCTCGCCCGCGCTTGGAGGGTGGCGGTGAGGTTGTCCGGTCTCGTGCTGGTGGTGATGACCGCTCCGGGGGCGTCGAGGATTGCGTTGATGACGATGTGGGCGCCCTTCCCGCTTCTCGGCGGTCCGATGAGAAGGAGCGAGTCCTCCACACTCGCCCAAACGCTCTTGCCGCGGGAGACACCGATTCGGTAGCCGACCTCAGCGGCGGTGGGCTTGTCGAGGGACGGCCGCAAGTCCCCGGCGCGGCGCAGCAACGCGGTCTCGGACGCGGCTTTGGTGACGTCGGTGCGGGTGGCGATCCCGGCGATCCGGTACGGGTCGGCCTTGGCTTGCCGGCCGTGTTCGCGGAACGCCCGCCACACCCACCAGCCCAGCCCGCCCGTGGCGAGGATCAGGGCTGCGGCGGTGATCCAATAGGGCACGGCGTTCAGGCCCGGCGCGCCCAGCGCGATCGCGGGGTCGCCAGGGTTCAGGAGCACGCCGAGCCCGGCGTCGATGCCTCCGGTGGGCTGATCGGTGCCGGTGATCCACGCGGCGACCGACCCGGCTCCGCGGAGGATGCCGGCGAGGAGGGCGGCTCCGATGAGGAGGCTGATGCCGAGGTTGCTCAGCTCGTCCCCGAGAGACCCTGCTTGGCGTGGGGTGCTCATTGCGGGTGCCCGGTGGTGAGGGCGCCAGAGACGCGCCCGAGCAGAATGATCTCCCGGGTGGGACTCGCGGCGAGCTGGCCTGCGGTGAGGAGGGCGCGGGCGGTGCCGTCCGGGGCGGCGTCGGAGTGGCCGATCACGACGGCGATCGCCACGTCCTCACCGGGGACGAACCTCTCACCGTGCAGCACCACCAGCTCCTGCGGCGCGGCAGTCGCGGTGACCGGCTCCGGGTCTGGTGCGGGGTGCGGGCGGCGCTTGCCGGGGGTGAGGATGTCGGTGAACACGCTCCCGTCCGCCTCGCGCACCTCGACGCGCACCGGGGAATGGTGTTGGGCGGTGAGCTGGTCGAGCACTGCGGCGAAGTCCTCTCGCCGCCACGGCGGCGCGAACGCTTCCGGCTCGCGCGCGGTGCCGTCGAGGGTGACGGTCATGGTGCCGTCCTCGGCGATCGTCATCACGACGTGCGGGAGCACCACCGGCACCCCCGCGACCGCATCCGCGGGATTGGGGGAAGTGCGTTTGTAGCGAGGGCGGCTCATCGAGACTCCCCGCTCTCGGCGGCGGTCATCGTGGGTGACGAACCGTCACTCTGGGTGAGCTTCCGGGCCAGACCGGCGGCACGCTGAGACGTGTCGAAGAGGGAGTATTCGGCGGGGTGTAGTTGATGTTGGCAAATGAAGCTGCGCTCCTTGATCCGCCATAGCCCCTGCCCGGTGCCCAGGCCGGGGAGGAGTTTCTGTTCGGTGCCGGTCAGGCCGAGCGCGGTGGCGGTCGCGCCGAGCTGGTCGGGTTCTTGCCGGTAGATGATCCTCGTCTCCGCATTCGCGAGCAGCGATGAGGCCAGCGCGCGCATCGCGGACCCCTGATCGCCGACGTTGTCGAGATCGGTGAGCTTGTGGAAGATGAGCATGTTCGCGATCCCGAAATGCCTCGCCAGCCGCCACTGCGCATCCATCCGGCGAAGCAGCGCGGGGTATTGCATGAGTCGCCAGGCTTCGTCGTAGATCACCCACCTCTGCCCGCCATCCGGGTCCGACAGCGCCGACTCCATCCACGCGCTGGAGCAGGTCATCAGCACGGAGATGAGGGTGGAGTTCTCCGCGACTCGCGACAGGTCCAGCGACACCATCGGCAGCGACGGATCGAACCGCACCGTCGAAGGCCCATCGAAGAGCCCTTGCAGGTCTCCGGCGACCAGGCGACGCAGCGCGTGACCTGCGAGGCGGCCGTCTTCGGCGAGGCGCCCGTCGGGGTCGTCGGCGGGGTTGGGGGACAGGATGCGGTCGACGACCATCGGCAGGATCGGCACCGGAGCCGACCTCACGGCGTCCCTCAGGGCGAGGTCGATCGCGGTGTGCTCCAGCGGCGACAGCGGCCGATCCAACACCGTTTCCGCGAGGGCGCCGATGAGGTCGCGGCGGCGGGACGCGACCTGGACCGCCCACTCTGTGTCCGACACGGCCGTGGGCCGGTGGCCTTCATCGAGCGGGTTGAGCCGGTTGGACAGGCCGTGGCCGAGGATGATCGCCTTCCCGCCGACCGCTTCGGCGACCGCGGTGTGCTCGCCCTTCGGGTCGCCGGGCACATACACGCGCCGTCCGAACGGAAGGGAGCGGGTGTAGAGGGACTTCGCGAGACTGGACTTACCCGAGCCCACGATCCCGGCCAGGACTACGTTGGGGGCGGTGATGACCCCACGGGCATACAGCACCCACGGGTCGTAGACGAAGCTTCCCCCGCTGTAGAGGTCTTGGCCGACGAACACCCCGGCGGACCCGAGGCCGCCTTCGGCGAGGAACGGGTACTGCCCGGCGAGGGTCGCGGAGGTGTCCTGGTGCTTCGGGAGCCGGAACCGCCCCGGCGATCTGAGCGCCGCAGACCCCGGCTCACCCGCGGCGGGCAGGTATCTCGTCGCGCGCTTCTGCGCCTGTTCCGCCTCATACTTCGCCTTCGCCTCGGCACGGCGCTGCTGGCGCGCGTCTGCCCGTACCTGGTCGGCGGCGTGATGGCGGGCCTTGCGGTGCTTGCGGAGTTCCCCCTCGGGGCCGACGAGCACCGCCGTGTGCAGCCGGCTCTCCTCCTCGCGGGTCATCGGGACAACCCCCGCCCCGCGCCTGGGGTGGTGCGGCGGGAACCGGCGAACCAGTCTGGCTCCGTCTGCGCCGCCTCACGGCGGGACGCGCGCGTGACCGGCGCCCGCTCAGCGTGACGGGTCACGGGCTCAGAGGTGTCGATGCCAAGGAGCGCCGGGTCAGGCACGGCGTCGTACTCGCGCAGCAGATTCACATGCCCGAGGAAAGGACTGTAGGTGAGGGTGTACACGTCTCTGGTGGCGGTGCGGTCCAGGGCGCCTTCGGGCACCGTGTCGTACACGTACCCGTTCTCCAGCGCGTCCCGGGTGGTGTCCTCGCCGTAGTCGTGCCCGGCCAGATGCTCGATCGCCGCGTCGGTGCCGCGGCGGGCGATCACGTCGAGCACCCGATCTGCCTCCTCGCCTTCGAGGAACACGACACTGATCCACCGCGACGGCGCACGCTCCGGGGCGGCCTGCTCCGGGGCGTCGTACCAGGCGATCCGCCCGGAATGCGACATCGCGGCGTCCACGCGGTCGTGCACGCCGTCCAGGATGGTCGCGGCCTGATGCAACTCGTCCGCGGCAGCCAGCGCGGAGGTGGCACCGGCGGCCTGATCGCCCGCGTCGTCGTGCGCCCGGACACGGTAGGTCAGGTGGGTGGTGGCGAGCTGGTCGAGCACCTGCCGCAGCGACCGCACCCCGTACAGAACATCGCCGAGTACCCGGTAGGTGTCGGCGGGATCGGTGAACGTGCGGGAGGCGTGGGCGAGGCCCCGCAGCGCCTCGGACGCCTCGGTGGCATCAGTGGTCGGGTCATCGAAGGTCGGCATGATCGGGGGCTCCTTAAAGGGTCAGCAGGACACGGGTCGCAGGACAGGTGCGCGGGTTCGTCCTTCGCTCCTCAGACGGGACGGCACAACGGCAGCGCGGCGGCCGTGAACGCCTGCGCCTGCTGGCCGACCAGTCGGCGGGTCTCACAACTCGCCTGGATCGCGGCCTGCTCGACCGCGGCGACGGCGCCGTCGAGCTGATCCAGGGTCGGCGCGGAGATGCTGATGAGGCCGGAGACCCGCAGCACGCCGTGTCCTGCTGTCAGGTCGGCTTCCTGTTGCAGCACGTCATCGAGTTCGGCGGAAGATGCGGCGTCTTCGATCTGACCGATCTTGCGGCGCTGGGCAACATCGGAGATGAGTTCCGTCTTCTTCTTCCGCAGGTCCCGCGCGGCCTGGTCCGCCCGCACGGGGGTGTGGTGCAGGGCGAGGGTGCGCAGGATGCCCGAGGACAGCACTACCGGGGCGAGGAACCCGGGGTAGACCTGGGAGCGGGGCCATTCGCTGATCCACAGCACCGCGTGATGCGCGCTGTCCGAGCGCAGCCGGTCCCAGGTCTCGGTCACCGCGACCGGCCCCGCCGTGGCCAGGTCACGCCCCAGGGTTCCGTGGCGTTCCAGCGCCGGTGCGGCGGCCGGGTCGTACGCGCCGCGGAGGATCACCGCGACCTCCCCGGCTGTCAGCCACCCGCTGCTGGACAGCTCCGCGGCCCGCAGCGCCGTCGTCAGCGTCGTCATCTCCTGCCGCAGGACCGCAGCGGCCCCACGCATCCCACCGCCGGACGTGCGAATCTGGCGCGCGGCGGCGCGCATATCCAGCGCGAGACTGATGGTGGTCGCATGGCGTTCCCCGGCAGGCCCTGCCCGGTCGATCAGCTCCGCGTAGGTGGTCGCGGCCCAGGAGCCGTCGTTGCTGCCATGCGTCGCCCACCACTCCGCCAAGCCCGTCCCGGAGTCGGGCAGGGTGCGCTCGGAGACCTGGATGCGAGCGATCCGCCCCGACCGGCACGCCGCAGCCAGCACCCGCCCCCAGCCGGAGACGCGACGCTGCTGCTCACCCGGGTCGAGGAGCACGAACGCCGGATGGGAGACGCCCAGGATCGCCGTCAGCGTCTGCGCGTGCGGGTCGTGGATCATCGCCGCCCCGCTCTCGGGGTCCTCCCACTCCCGCAACGGCGCGGCATCACCAGGCAGGGCGAGGGTCCCGGCCGGGCGCGGCTTGATGATCCGGCGCCGGTAGATGAGCTGCCCGAGATACGTGCGCGACACCCAGCGGGCGAGGATCGGCACCCACTCGATCACCTTCCGCCCACCCGCGGGGATCACCGCGAGCAGCGCGGCCCCGCCCCACACCGGCGAGGTCCACGCCAGCCCCATGCCGCCGCCGGTGTAGAGGGATGCGACGAGGGTGAGCACGGCGATGCCGAGAACGATGAGCTGCGGAAGGGACAGGCCGAGCATGATCCCGCGCTTGGTCAGCCGGGAGAACTGCACCGGCGACAGCGGATACTCACGGTGCGCGTTCGCGGACATGGGGTTACTCCTTCCCCGAGGACGGCTTGGACGACGGCGGAGGCGGCGGGTCGGACCGCCGCGATCCCGATGTGCTCGGAGCGTCCGATGCCGGCGCGGGCGGCGTGGAACTCGAGGGCGGTGGCGTCGGCGATGCCGGGGGCGGCGTCTGCGACGGCGGCTGGGCGGCCTGCTCGGACGCGGCTCCTGCGTGACCCTCCGCGGCACCGCCGACTGTGCCGCCGAGCTTCGGGCCGGCGGTCGCCGCACCTTCCACGACCGCGGCTCCAGCCACAGCGGCGAGCCCGACCGGACCAGCAGCCGCACCGGCACCAGCACCTGCTTCAGCTCCTGCCCCGCCCACGGCAGGGGCGGCGGCACCTTCTGCCGCGGGGCCTGTAGTTCCTGGGCCGGCAGGCGGTGCCGGTGTCGGGCCACCGCCATCGCCACCCGTTGGCTTGACATCGCCGTCACCAGTGGGCTGGACATCGCCGCCACCGTTGCCGGAGGGTTTGCCGCCGCTGTCGTTGCCGCCGTCCAGCACCTTCTTGGCGGTGTCGCCGGAGGGTGCGGCAGGGATCGGGACAGGGCGGTTGAGCGCCTGCTTCGCCTCCTGCTCGGAGCTCATCGCGTGGTACATGTCGAACCCCACGAAGGACAGGAATTTATAGGTGATGTAGGGGGCGAACGCCGCGATGAACATGAGGACGACGCCCGCGATGGGGTCGCTGATGGATGCCAGGTCGGCCTCGATCGGTGCCGACACCTGCCCGATGGCCACCAGGAAGATCACGACGAGGACGAGCTTGGAGAAGATCAGCGCGATCACGAACGTCGCCCACTTCGCGAACCACCCCTTGGTCGCATCCCAGGTCGCCCCGGCGAGTGCGACCGGGCCGAACACGATCGCGACCAGCAGCAGCGCCTTGCGGATCAGGAGGGAGAACCACACGATCGCGGCCGCGGTGATCGCGAGGCCGGCGAGGAAGATCGTCAGGATCGCGCCGACGCCGGGGGCGGTGATGTTGATGGTCGCGAGCCCGGCGGCGAGGAGCCCGATCTGGGTTCCCATCCCTTCCATCGTGTTCCCGGTGGCCTGCACGATCCCCACCGCGAGCTGGTCGGTCACTTCCAGCAGCAGTGCCGTGAGCGTGATCACGAGGAAGCTGCCGAGGACGGACTTGGCGAGGCCGAGCGCAGCTCGGGACAGGGCGGTGGGGTCGCGGTGGATAAGGCCGGTGATGAGCTGGAGGCAGAAGAAGATCAGCATGATGAACACAGCGACGCCGAACAGGACGTTGTAAACGCCGACGTAGTCCGGGCTGGTGACGTCCACGAGGGTCGTGGTGTCGAACACCCACCAGACCGCCTCGAACAACCACGCCGCGGCGCCGGCCATCGCCTGGGCGAGCCAGTCGAATGGAGCCGCGATCAGGGAGGCGGTGCCCTCGCCCACGGCGTCGCACACGGAGGAGATGACCGGGACATCGCAGACGCTCACCGCAACCACCCCCGCGGCCGGGAATCGTGTCGAGCGGTCATCAGACGGCCTGCCCGACGCCCCAGAAGAAGTTGATGAGCGTCACCGCGGCGCCGCAGATGATCGCCGCGCCGCAAGAGACGAGGACACCGACCTTGCCGCGGCTGGCGAGGTGGGGGTTGGAGCTGTTGGCGCCGAAGCCCCACACGATCGCGCTGATAATGAGGGCCAAGACGGAGAGGATGAGGCCGACGGTCATGACGGCGCCGACGATGATGCGAAGCTGATCGATGCCGGGAAGGCCGGATGAGTTCGGGTCGATGTCGATCACGGTGTGCTCCTTGACGGTTCGCGGGAGGGTTCTCGCGAGTCAGGTGCACACGACCCACCTCCCCCGCCCGTGCGGGCGGGGCGCCCTATCGTGGAGGGGTGCCGGTGGGTCAGGTGAGCGCTGCGTACGCAGGACGCGCCGCGGACTACATCGATGCGCTCGGCCGGATCGAGTGCACCGCCGAGCAAGACCGGGCGATGATCGGCGCCTGGGCCGGTGGGGTGGACGGCCTGGTCCTCGACGTCGGCTGCGGCCCAGGGCACTGGACGGCCTGGCTTCAAGACCAGGGCAGAGATGCCGAAGGGATCGATCCCGTCGCGGCGTTCATCGACCACGCCCGTGCCGCCTACCCGCGCGTGTCGTTCCGGGTAGGACGGGCGGAGCATCTGGATGTCGCAGACGACAGTGTGGGCGGCATCCTGGCGTGGTACTCGCTCATTCACACTCCTCCGGCCGACATCCCGGCGGTACTCGGCGAGTTCGCCCGCGTGCTCGCCCCCGGCGGGTCGCTCGCGGTCGGGTTCTTCGACGGACCCGACCTCACTCCGTTCAACCACCAGGTGACCACCGCGTACTTCTGGCCGATCGCGGCACTCACGCAACGGATCGAGGACGCCGGGTTCACCGTGACGGCCCGCCATTCGCGGACCGACCCGGGCGCAAGGCCCCACGCAGCGATCGTTGCCCGGAGGCAGCCGACCGGGCGCATCCAGCCGCGCTGAATCGCACCAGTCAGAGCTGTGTGCCGATGTCGAGGAGGAAGTTGATCCAGGCGACGCCGGCTCCGGCGAGGGCGGCGGCACCGATGGAGACGAACAGGCCGACTCGTGCCTTGGTCGCGGCCTGGTAGTTGCCGTTGGCGGACGCGATGGCCCAGATGATGGCGCAGATGATCAGCATGAGCGCGGCGGTGACGAGGACGAACATGAGCAGTGCGCCGACGATGGCGCGGAGGTCGTCGGCGCCGCCGACGCTGCCGAAGTCGGGGAACACGTCCATCACGGCCCACCCCCTGTCGTGGTGCAGGTGGCCGGGGTGGTCTCTCCGCCGGTGATGTCTTCGGCGCCGTGTTCGCTCAGCCAGGCATCCGGGTCGATCGCCGTGCCGCCCGTGCCGCCGGGGCGAATCTCGAAATGCAGGTGCGGCCCTGTCGACCTGCCGGAGGAGCCGACGTCGCCGATGTGCTGTCCGGCGGTCACGGTGTCGCCCACAGCAACGTGGATGCCGTGCTCCCACATGTGCGCGTAGGCGGACGCGACCCGCTCGCCTGTCACGGCGTGTTCGATGACGACGAGACCACCGTATCCGCCGGAGGACCCTGCGACGGTGACAACGCCGTCGGCGACGGCGTAGAGAGGGGTGCCGTCGGCTGCGGCGTAGTCGGTCCCGGTGTGAAATGCGCGTTCCCCGCTGATCGGATGCACCCGCCACCCGAACGGGCTGGTCATCACCCAGGTGCCTTCGGGGAGCGGGAACACGATCCGGGTCGTTTCCGGCACCACCGGCTCCTGTTCTCCACCGCCTGTGGGTGCGGGGCGGGTGAGGGCGGTAAGGATCGCCTCGGCGACGGGCTGGTAGTTCTGATATCTGTCGGGATACGCCGAGACTTCGACGGCTTGGGCGGCCTCGCCGGGGTCCATCTGCTGCCAGCCGGGAATGTCGAGCAGCCCGCGGGGGCTTGGGTAGTTCGGGCCGGCCTCCCCGCCGTAGAACGCCCTGGCCTGGTAGTCCGGGTCCATCAGTTCGGCGACGGTGCCCCACCCGCTCGCGGGGCGCATCTGGAACAGCCCGAGGCTGTCGTGATCGGAGCCATTGCCGTCGTTCGGGTAATCGCCGGACTCCGGGTAGGCGCCGGTGTTAGCGAGCATCCGCAGCGAAGATTCGGTCAGCGCGGCCATCAGCGGGATGAGCACCCCGGGCCGGCCGACGCCGGCGGTCTGGCCTCCCACGGTGATGATCGTCGCGGCGTGGGTGAGCTGGCTCCGGTTCAGCGTGACCGTCTCCCCGTTCCGGGTCGTCGCTGTCAGAGAGTCCGGGATCGGGCCGACGTGCAACGACCCCGGCGTGCAGGCCCCGGTCGCGGAGGTGCCTCCGAGGGTGGCGACGCCGAGCAGCACGGCCTGTGGGGCGAGGAACAGCAGGACGAGGGCGAGGAGGGCGAGCTTCTTCATCGAGACACCCCCGGTCAGCGCAACGGGTTGTCGAGCTGCGAGAGGCGCAGCACCTCGCACCACCCGGCGTCGGTACCGCGAGCGGATGCCTCGGGGGTGCAGACGAGGAAGACGGTGAACGTCACCGGGCGGGACGCCTTGATCGGTTCGGTGCCCCAGATGCCTTCGCGGTGCCGGGTGCCTTCGACGGTGTACGCGATCGTCCCGTCCGGGATCTGCCCCGGCGCGGCCTGGGCGGTTGCGGTCTCCCAGGCGGCGGGGACGAACACCTCGTCGATGGTCAGGGACTGCGTGGTCGCGTAAGAACGCAACTGCGCCCAGGCGTCGTTCGCTGGCAGGTAGGCGCGCACGTCGGAGGCCAAGGCGTTCGCCTCGGCCTCAGCGGCGACCTCTGCCAGCGCCTGGGCGTAGTCCGAAGGGTCGTGCCCGGAGGTCGTGTCCCAGGTGAACAGCGCCTCGGCGATAGCGCGCGCGAACACTTCCGGGCCGAGGTTCTGCGGGATCGGGTCCGGGCCGGCGGTCGGTACCGGGTCTGGCCCGTTGGTCGGCGTCCGGGGCGAGGGATCGCTCGGCGCGAGGTCGGTGGTGGTGGCGGGGCCACGCAGCAGCCCGTAGATGCCGACGCCGGCCGGGAGCAGCAGGGCGAGGCCAGTGGCAGTGGCTGCGATGAGCAGGCGGCGGCGACGGCGATCCTCCGGTACGGCGGAGTCCATGAGCGGTGTCCTTCCCACGGGGCGGTGTCGCAGGGAAGGTGCACACTCCGGCCCTCGGCGCTCCCGGCGCGAGGGGTCTGCGGTCGCCTCAGGCGGTCTTGCGTTCCTGCGCGTCGCGAGCAGCCCGTGCGGCGTCGGCGAACGTGAGGGTGCCCGCGAGGATGCGTTCGAATTGCGCCCACTGCGCCGGGGCGAGGGCCGGGCCGATCATGGCGGGGTCGTACCGGTCCCACCAGGAGTCCAGGTCGTCCCAGAGGTAGACGAAGGACCGCACCGGCAACAGCACCATCCCACCCGCCTCCCTCTCGGTGCCGGTACCTGAGCGTGGTGTGGTGGGGCGGCGGCGCTTGGTCGCCGCCCGTGCGCGCTGGACCGCTTGCGCGGCGATGCGTTCCAGCTCGTCGGCGCGGGCGGCGGCTTCCAGCTCCCGCACCCGCGCGGCGCCGGCCGCGGCGGCTTCCCTCACCCCGGCCGGCTGGGTGTCATCGTCTGCGAGGGCGTCGAGGGTCGCCAGGTGTGCGGCGGCGTTGACCCGTCCCAGTGCCGGGTGCACCGGTGCGCCGGCGGTGATCGCGTCGACCTCTGCTTGCGCGCGGGCACGCACTTGCGCGGGCTGGGTGGGGTCGGCGGCAGTGTCGTGGATGCGGCCGAACTCCTCCAACCGTGTGTAGGAGGCGCGGCCGGTGACCATCTGCGCGGCCTGTGCCCGGGTGCGACCAGCCGTTTCGCCGGACGGTGGTGCCGATTCGGCCCCACCGTGTGACCTGGGGTTTTCGCTTTTCGTGGTGAACCGGCTCGCTTCCTGCCGGCGGGCAGCGTCCTCGCCCATGAGCTCCTTCAGTTCCCGGTACAGCGCCAGCTCCTCGGTCGAAGTGAGGGGCTTGTGCAGGAGGTTGTCGTCCTGCTCCGCGAGGAGCTCGCCGAGACGGGTGGAAATCCCTGAGCGGACCCAGACTTTGACGGTCTTCCACCCGAGGGTGCGGACGGCGAGGAGGCGGCGGGCACCGCAGATCAGCATCCCGTTCGGCGCGATTGTGATCGGCTGCAACATCCCGTCACGTTCGATCGACGCGACCAGTGCGTTCATGTCGCCCATGTCCTGCCGGTGGCGGCGGCCCGCCCAGATCGAGTCCGTCGCGCGCTCCAGCTCGACGTGCCCCTCGCCGCTGTTGTTGCTCATCGGGGGCCTGTGCCTTTGCGGGGTGCGGCAAGGGCCACCGCGGCGGTCAGGGTCTCGTCGCCATCCAGCGCGTGCAGCGGCTCATCCACCAGCAGGCGCAGCAGCACCCCGCGGCCGGCGCGGGTGTGCGCAAGGTGCGGGTCGGGGTTTCCCAGCAGCACCCGCAGGACACCCGTCCAGGACGCGAGGGGAAGGTCGAGGAGGGCGCGCGCGTGCTTGTCGCGCCGCAGCGACTCGAACGCTCCCGCCCGCGACGACGAGACCGCCAGCCTTGCGCATACGCACTCGGTCACCGATCTGGCGGTTTGCGGGTCCCACCCGTGCAGGCACAGCAACGCGATCGCGTCCTCCACTGCCGAGCCCACCCCGGTCTGACCATCCGGCGGGGTGCTCGGGGCGGCGGGGTCGTCGTCGCCGAACGGGTCGATGTGGAATGCGGAGTGGTACTCCGGCAGTGGGTTCTCCCGATCGGAGAAACGTTCGGCGTCGTGGAAGACCGAGTACTCGGGTCGGCGTGCACGGTCGACCGAGCACAACAGCCCGGTCCCGCGTTCCTCCGCGATGCACGTGACCCGCACCGCGGTGGTCACGATCGCCCACGGATCGTCCGCCGCCCTGGCGTTCGGTTTCCGCATCGCGTGGAACGCCGCCGTCGCCGCCTCCCACGGGTCCAACCCGTGCTTCCTCGCGAGGGCGGCGTATTTGGTCGCGGCGTGCCGCATCAGCGCGGCGACCTCCGGGTCGTCCTGCCACGCCCCGCTCCCGGCGTCGTGGAGCCGGTTCAGCAGAGCCCGCAGCCCTTCCGCATCCTCGAACCCGTGCCTCGCGTTCTCCCGGTCCGGCCTTGGATACGTGCGGCCTAAGCGACGCCGGTCGTCGTACGTGTGATCGGTCATGACGAGCTACCTCCTGATGAGCAGGTACACGCCCCGACCTGGAGGCACCTCATCGCGATCACGCTCGGGGTCATGGGTCAGCCCAGCCCGATCCCCGAGCGGGTCACCCACGAGTACGGGCGGTGCCGGGACTGCCCGAACGCCGACAGCGGCGGAAGACGATCCGCTCGCTCCCGCGCCGTATCCCGCCCGGCGCGTTCGCGCCCGGCCTGGCGTGCCCGGATGGTGCGGCGGGAGACAGTGACCGCGGTCACCGGCGCCCGACGGAGGCGGCGGGCAAGCTCTGCCTCGAAGGAGATACCGGCACCCGCGAGACGACCGCCCGCGTGGGTCATCAGATCCGAGGGCCGCACCCACTCCACGCCCCGCCCCGGCCGCTTCGCGCCCGCGGCGCGCGCTCCTGGGCGGGTCCGGCGTGCGGAGGGGTCGCGGTGCCTCGCCAACGCCGACGCTTCGCCTTCCTCGACACCGCGGTCCCGTCCGGCGACACTTCGCACGCTCTCCTCTCGCCGGTGACGCTGTCCCCGCCCACGATCGTGTTCCTCTCGCCGCCGCTCCTGACCGCTGGTCGTGGTAGTGCTCATGACGGGTCTCCTTCCTCTGTGGTGGTGTGCTCGGCAGGTGCACCCGCCCCGCCGCCGACAGGGAGGTGCGGGAACCAGCGGCCCACCGTGGAGGGGTGCACCCCGAGCCGGCGGGCGATCGCCTTGTTCGACCAACCCGCCTGACGCAGCTGAGCGGCGACCACCCGCCGATTCGCGCCCGCCGCGCTCTTGGCTGCCGACACCACCGGCACGCTCCGCCTGGCCAGCTCCGAAAGCGCATCCGCTTCGGGCTCGGTGGCAAGGCCCGCCTCTGACGCGTCAGCTGTCTCCGCCGTCGTCGTCACCACGCCAACCGGGTCTGTCGGTGCGGGGGCGGGGCGGGTGAGGATGACGGTGAGATGGGTGATCGCCAGCAGCACCACCGGCGGCACCGCCGCCACCGCCCCGGCCAGGACTGCGGGCACATCGGCGTCAGCGGCAACGACGGCGTGGATCGCGTTCCCCGTCACGGACACGACAGCGCCGGCGACCAGCAGCATCCACGGATACCACGCGGAGCGGTGACCGGCGAGGGCGACGACGGCGACGGTGGCGACGACGATGATGCCGTCCACGATCAACGGCCACGCCCACGCCTGCCCCGCCACGATCCCCGACCGCTGGGCAAGGTCTGCCAGGGCGGTGAAGCTGAGCCAGAATGCACCCAGGGCGATCAGCACTGTCCCTGCTACCGCGGTCATCACCGCCAGCCGGACCCCACGACGCGCCGCAGGAAGATGGGCGACAGGTGTGCGGGGGTTCATGAGAGCACCTGCCTGGTGACCGACCGCGGCCGCCGCGGCGGCTCGTGCTGTCCGAACCCCGGCGAACGTTCAGGAGAGGACATCGGCTGGGTGGTGCGGTAAGCGGAGCGGATCGTCGCGGAGGTCTCCCGCGCCCCGAGACCGGCGTGCTCCGCCGCCGGCGCAAGGACCGCCCACGTGTCGGCGGGGGCGACGCCCGCCTCGGCGAGCCGGCAGGCGGCCCAGAACAGGCCGCGATTGCGTTCGCCTTCGCCGAGAGCGGCAACCCACCCCGCCAACCGCCTCGCATCGAGTGCCCTCGGCGTCCCACCCTGCCAGGCGCACGGTTGGGGGCGGGGGTCGAGGAAATCCCGCAATGCGGCGGCATCCACGGGCTCCGCCAGCAGCACGCCCCCCGCTCGCAGCGTGTACGAGCCGTCCACCCCGCTGCCGGTCTGGGCGGTGGAGGGCGGGATGACGACGTAGCCGCCCTCCCCGCGGAAGTCGACGTGCGCTCGGGCAGCCTGCCACGACGGCTGGGAGCGGTCCGGGTCGGTCGGGAAGTAGGCATGCATCCCGCCCGAGGTGGTGCGCACCAGCGCCAGCCAACCGGGCACGAGCCCCGCGGCGCGCGCACGACCGAACCCCGCGAACCCCGACCCCGCGGGCTTGCGGTCCACATCGACGACCTCCACCCCCGACACCGCCCCCGTGGGCATCCCGAGGTTCGCGGCCGGCCACCGCCGCCACCACGCCGCCACCTGTAGGGGGTCGGTCGTCGCGTCGTGGAACCCCCGTGAGGTCAGCGGCCGCTTCTGACCGGACACACACGGGAACACCGGCACACCAACAGCGGCGAACCGTGCAGCCGCTCGTGCGGGTGATAGCCCGGCGACCTCAGCGAACAGAGCCGCGATATCCATCACAGACTCCTCACCACGGACTCGCGTCCCGGCGAGCGTCGCGCCGGCTCCGCAGCGAATGCGTCGGCTGCGACCGTCGCCCGGGTGGTGGCCCGCTCGGCATCGCGCCTGGCGGCACGTTCGGTCGCGCGGGGCTCGCGGGACAGGCCCGGCGGGTCACCGCCACCAAGCTGCACGGTGGGGAGAGCATCGAGGATTGCCGAGGCGCTCTTCCGCACCCGCTCCCCGGTGGCCTGCACGACTTCCACGGCGGTCTTGTCCTTCACGCTCGACGCCCACCCGGACACGTACGGCAGGGTGTAGATGCTGGTATCGACTCCGTGGGCGGCGCCGATCATCGCCGCGACGGACTCGGCTTCAACCTCCCCGATCCCGCGATGCCACCCGTCCCCGCCCATCCGGGCCTCATGTCCGAGGTCGATGTGCGCCAGCTCGTGGCTGAGTGTTTTGACCTTTTGGAGGTCGTCCATGTCGGCCCACACGGACACGGTGCGGTCGGTGAAGTTCGTCACCCCGTTCGCCCCACCGATCGCGGCAGCATCGGGCACGGTGCAGACGGCGAAACCGCGCTCAGCGATCACTGTCGCCAGCCCGGCCCACAGTCCTTCCGGTGCCTGGCCCTCCAGCAGCACCGGGCGCGACAGTTCGGGTACCGGGGCGTCGCCGTTGGTGCTGGAGACATCCCAAACGTAGGCAGGGCGGACCCCGACCATGCGAGAGCGGACCACCTCACCCGCCCGCGGCTTCTCGAACTTCTCCAACCTGCGCCACGAATCCGCATCCGACGGCGTGGTGGTGGCGAAGCGCCCGGTGACTGGGGCGAGGATCATGTACCCCGGCTGACCCTTCAACACTTGCCGGCCGAGGGTCTGCCACTGCTTGTACCCGGCGACATAGGTCGGCTCGGGGTCGGGCACCCGGCCCGCCTCGAACGCCGCGAAGTGCTGCCGCGCGATCAGAAGGCTGTTGGAGAAGCTCCTGGTCCTGAACTTCGCCGCGAACTCGATCGCCCGTCGCCAATCGTCCCCGGACACGAGCCGATCCACCGCGTCAGTGAGCTGTTCGTGCAGCGCGTCGAGCTTCGCGTCTCGCGCCGCCCGCGCTTCCTCGGCTGTCGCCATGCTCGGCCTCCTCCCGTAGACCCCAGTGAGGTCCTGCGACCATGAGGTACGCCGGGAGGATCAGGACAACGAGACGGACGACGGAACGAACAGAGCGACCATCAGATTCTCCGATGAACCCGACGAGTCCCTACCGGCCTACCCGCCTCCGCACGCGAACGGGGACGGGGCGCCTCATCCCGCTGATATCGTCGGGATCGCCGCAGATATCACCCGGAAACGGGACCGCCAGCCGCGTGCCGGATCATCGCTCGGTAGCGGCGTGGAGTGACTCCGATGGCGCGGCGGAACTGGCGGGCCGCGAAGTCGGCGTCGCTCCACCCCACCTCGCGGGCGATCACCGAGATCGCGGCATCCGTGGTGCGCAGAAGACACGCCATCCGCTCCGCGCGCAGCATGGCCAAGTACGCGATCGGTGGCTTTCCGAAGGCCTCCACGAATACCCTGCCCAACCCGGACGGAGACAGATGCACCGCAGCGGCCAGTTCGCGAAGCGTCCATCGCCGCCGGTAGTCCTCGCGAAGAAGCCGTTCTGCCTGCCGGGCCTCCTCCCGCAGCGCCGAGAACCGGCGATGACGCGGCAAGGAAGGGCACGTCGTCGCGCGCTGTGTAGCCGTCACCCGGACCTCCGTCACCGACAGGTGCGGAACGATCACGTCGAGGATGGAGAACAACAACGCCTGTGCACGGTAAAACCTCTCAGGCGCAGGGCCGTCGATGCTGAGCGCGGCAAGTTCATCGAGCCAGCGCATCAGCAGGCCGGCGCGGTCCTCTCCGAGCCGAAGCACCTGCGCCGGCTCGGCATAATGTGTGTCGAGGAAGTGCTTGGCGTCGAGACGGTCGGTGAACTGCTCGGCGAATTGCCAGAAGACCTGATCGATCACATAGTCACGGTCCAGATACAGCGTCGTCGTCGTCACCCAACCTTCGGGCTCAGCGCCGCACAGCGTGTTCGCCGCGAGCACGACGGCATCGCCGACATTGACGTGCCGAGCCCCGAACTCGCTGAACAACAGCGCGCCGCCGGCCCGGACGATGATCACCTTCACGCAGTCGTAAGCGACGGGATCGACAGCTTGGTGAGTTGTTTGGGTACGTGCGATCAGCGGGGCGAAATGCTGCAACCGATGGCCTGCGGGAAGCGCCATACGTTACTCACGGTGGCCCTGAACGATCCGGCACTTGGCACGACGTTGCTGTCCGATAGCGCGGCGACGTTCGATTCAACGGCTCGCCGATGAAGATGATCGCGAAATAGAGTGCGACAATCACGATCACCCACATCGACGGCTCGTGGGTCATCGACTCTTCGGAGCGGACGACGTAGAGCGAGACCATGAACGCGATCAGACCAGAGCCAGCGACGACGAGTTCGAAGCCAGCCTCGATTCGCGTTTCGGAGCGCTTCGTTGTCTCGCCGTCGGGTGGGTCTGCTGAACGATCTGGAGTGTCAGCTCGAAGAGGTTCATCGTCTCGCCTTCTCGCTGTTGTCAGAGCCAGTCGTGTTCGCAGGCGTAGTACGTCGCGTCGCGTCGCGGCTGGTCCCGGTCTGGGTCTTCTGGACCGCATGGGAGAGCTAGTAGTGGGCCCAGCAGCGGATATCGAACGTGGGGACAGACAGCCCTGCTGACACTGCGCGAGGGTCGGCATCGAGCCGTCCGGATAGTCTGGTAGTCATGAAGAGGACGGTGACGATCGCAGTAGCCGTTGCCGTTGGCGTGGCGATCGTCGCCGTCCTCTATTGGGTGCTTTTCGTTGTTCCCGGGGGTGACGTGCTCCAGTGCGTGCAGCCAGACACGGGTCCATGGGAGACGCCGGTCTGCCCCTGAGCGATCAGTAGTTCGTGTTCGTCATCAGTGTCAGCCCCCCACCCATCGCGGTCATCGCGGGGTAGATGGCGGAGATCAGGGCGGTGTTCGAGCAGAGCCGCCCGGTGTACTGATAGCCGCTGCACGTCGTTCCCGCGTTCCGGATACCGGAGATGATTCCCGTCGCGAACACCCCGTTCCCTGTCGCGCTGACGTAGCGGTATGCGGGGCCGCCGCTGTCACCCTGCCCCACCGGATAGAGGTTGTTGTAGTTGACCGTCTCCACGAGCGGCCCCACGTTGGTCGGACCACCGTAGTTGACATAGACATTGGTCTGAGTGATCTCGTTGTAGCAGAACGTCCCGCTGTACGAGCCGGAGACGCACCAATCGGCTCCGACGACGGGAGTCTGTCCGTTGACGACGATGTATCGAGAGCCGGCGTTCCACGCTCCCACGTACATCATCGGGTAGTAGAGCGGATAGCTGTCGCTCACGCCGGACTGGCCGGGGCTGTTGACCATGACAGCCGCGTCCCGATGGGGGCTCGCGTACTCGCTGGTCTTGTAGCCGTAGAAGTAGCCTCCGGGGGTGCCCCAGTTGCCGGGTCCGTAGTTACCGCAATGATGGGCGGTGATCATCCCGCGGGGCTTATCCCGATCGAGGGCCGGCTGGGTGATCATGACGCCGAACGCGCTCGTGCATCCAGCGTTGACGTACGCGGCGTAGATTCTCGCCCCGCCGGCGTAGGGCGTCACCTGCCCGCTCTGGCGGTCATTGGCGGGGGCGACCTCTCCGCTCTCCACGATACTGACCGGGAAAGCCTCGTCAGCTCCCAGCTCGTCACTCCTCGTCGGGTCACCGACCCGGGACTTGGTGGCGGACGATACTGCGACTTCAAGACCAGAACCGTCATACAAGGCGGTCACCGACTCCACGGTGTCGGCGTTCGCATCGAGGATCTGATTCGCCGCGACCGCCAGATCCTGCGACGAGTACGTCATTACCTCCACCGTCGTCGCAAGCCGCGTGACACTGCTGAGGCGCTCCGCCTCCTCGATGACATCAGCCGGCACGTCGCCGTGCCACCACACGCGGACTGTCTGCGCTTCCCGGTCCCACTCGACAGGTCCATATCCCTCCGTCTGGCCGTAAGACTCGTAGAGCGCGTCCGCCAGTTCGAACACCTCGTCGGGCGCTTCGTTCTCAAAGTTGTTGCGCACCGTGGGCGCTTCGCTTCCCTCGACGAGACCGGTGCGATTGAACTCATCAATGATGGCGTCAGCCTCCTCAGATGACACCTGCGCTGCACGGGGAATCTGAGCCACGTCGCCGAGCTTTGTCGCGTGTGCCGAGGAGACAGGGATCACCATCGCGACGGTGACGGCGACTACGCAGGCCCCCCTGCCCAAGACTCGGAGCTTCCTGTTCACCTGTGTCATCTCCTTTGAACGGTCCAGTTGCCCGTGGATCTACGCCCTGGTCATATTGAAACAGTCATCTCGGTATGTAACGGGAACCGATACACATTCGTGACCGTGGGGGCGTTAGCGGAGGTCCCCAGGCGCCTGTCTGCGAGCTGCACCTCAGAGCATGGATAAGCGCACCGAGGTGGTCGTCGACCTTCACGGCTCTGACCCCGGCCGTACGACGTGGCATTCGCTACATGGACGCCTCGAACGAGGGTGATTGACTGATCCCGAGCCGCCTCAAGGCTCGCTACCGCCGAGGTTCCCACCTGAAGATTTGGGTGGATACGACGAAGGTGACAAGCACCCACGCAAGGGTGGGGAGCAGCGTAATGATCGCGGCACCGGTGTCGGTGCCATTCCATGCGTCGATGAGGAGTTCGGCGGCGGCGCCACCAGGGAGGAGTCGCTTGATGAGTGCGAATTCTTCGGTGCCGGTGAGCGCGATCCAGAACGCGACACCGAAGGCGAGGAAGAACACTGGCAGGGTGGTGACCTGTGCATGTTCGGGTGAGTTGGTGACGCCTGCAGTGCAAAGCGCGAGGCCGATGAACAGCCCTTCAACGGCTAGGACGCCGGCGATCAGCATGGGGATGTTCTGGGGCGCGCTACCGGTGAAGGCGAGCACAGTGAGGATGATGGTGAGCTGGATGAGGTTGATGAGCACGATCGGCGTGAGCAGTCCGGTGAGGATGCTGGCATCCGTGACTGTCGTGCTGCGCAGGCGCTTGAGGAACAGCGTCTGGCGGCGAGCGGCGAGAGTCGTCGTGGCGGTGATGTAGACGCCAAGAGCAGCAATGACGATAGTGAGAAGGGCTGCGACGATGCTGGACCCGCCGAAGTTATCTTGGGTGAGGATCAAGGTCGCGGCGAAGACAACGGGGACGAGAATAGCGGTGGCCGCAACGAGCCTGTTGCGCAGCAGCATCCGCGTTTCGGCGCGGGCGATGGCGATCACTGGTTTCCCTCCTGATCGTCGGCAAGAGTGCGGAAGACATCGGCAAGGCTTGAGGAGCTCGCCTTCAAGCCTCGGAGTTGGATGGCGTTCTCATCGGCCCATCCAAGGAGTAGGTAGAGATCACGTTGGAGGTCTGAGGTCTCGACGACGACGTGCTCGCCGGCGACCTTCGATACACGCACGGGCATGTCTGGGCTGAGGAGATCCGAGTCGAACGAGATGCGGGCGGGGAACTGTGCGACGAGATCCTTCAGGTTGCCTTCGTGCGCGAGTCGCCCGCGGTGCATCAAGCCGATCCTGTCGGCGTGAGTCTCAGCCTCTTCGAGGTAATGGGTGGTGAGCAGGATTGTGGTGCCAGACATTCGCAACTCGTTGACCACTGCCCAAAGTGCGTCGCGCGCGGTAGGGTCAAGCGCGTTCGTAGGCTCGTCCAGGAACACCAGTTCGGGGTTGCCGTAGATCGCGGTGGCGAAGTCGAGACGTCGTTTCTCGCCGCCGGAGAGTTGACCCACGCGAACAGTTCTCTTGTGTGCGAGATCGACACGTTCGAGGAGCGCTGGGGTGTCGGCGTCTCGCCCCGAGAGTGTCCCGATGAGATTCACTGTTTCTTGGACAGTAAGGTCGCCGGCGAACCCGGATTCCTGCAGCATCATGCCAACACGGGGTCGCACGGTCTTCTTGTCGAACGGCTCGTTCCCGAACACACGCACGCTTCCTGAGCTTGGGGTCCGGTGACCTTCGATGGTCTCCAAGGTGGTGGTCTTGCCCGCGCCGTTTGTTCCGAGGAGCGCGTAGAGCTCGCCGGGACGGACGTGGAAGCTGAGGTCTTCGACGGCCGTGAAGGCGCCGTACCGGCTGGTGAGGTTCTGTACTTCGACTACGGGAGTGGTCATCCTGAGCTGCCTCTCGGTTGAACGATGCCGGTGCAAGCCGGCGCAAAGAGCGGAGCGCCCGGCAGGGGTTGGCGCCGCTGGGGCGAGCGTTGATGCGTGCCTGTGGCCGGAGTCACCTGTCTACACGCCTCTCACCGCCGCCAATAACATAGGTGAATGTAGGTATGTTATCGTCTCCTCATCTTAACGAGGGGAGTGTGACCAACGTGCCTGACCACTCCGACTACGGACGGCAGTTCGCCGGCATCTACGACGATCTCTTCCCGCGCGAGAACGTGACCCCAGGCCAGATCGATTGGCTTGCAGCACTGGCGGGAGGCCTCTCTCATCCTCATGTTGTCGAGTTCGGAGTCGGCACAGGACGGATCGCGCTTCCGCTCTATGACGCTTTGAGGCAGCACGGCCCCGTCGACTACGTCGGGGTCGATGTCTCGGAGGAGATGTTGGAGGCCCTGCGGAAGAAGAACCCCGACAACAGCATCACCACGCTGACCGCGGACATGGTTGAGGGTGCGCCGGTTGCCGGCGCGGACGTGGTTTTGTGCATCTGCGGCACGATCTCGATGGTGGCGGACGCGGAGGCTCAGCGTCAGACGCTACGGAACGCCGCGGAAGTTCTGCGCCCGGGCGGAACTCTGGTGGTGGAGATTCACAACCCAGATCTCGTGCAACGGATGCACGGCAATCAGCGACGGATCACCCTTGCCGTCCCGTATCACGGTGGCGATCACGTTCTTGTGACGTTCGCAGAGCTCGAGCCACCCGTGTGGCGCGTTGATCACTGCTGGGTGGCCAGAGATGCGGCGACGTTCGCGAGCGAGACGAGTCGCCTCACAACGCTAACGGAGCTGGATACCTATGCGTCGGCGGCGGGATTTTCGGTGATGGGTCATTATGACGGCTTGACCGGCGCGCCGATCCACGAGAATTCAGCGATGATTACCGGCGTCTATCGACTTGACAACGAAGCGTCGAACTTGCGCGGCTGATCGCACATAGATGATCCCTAGCCAGCCTGTTACGCCCTCCCCTCCGAGCGCGGAAGACAACCTCAATGTTTGATGCAGTCGTTGTCGGCGGCGGGCCAAATGGGCTCGCCGCGGCATGGACCCTTGCTGCTGCGGGGCTACACGTCGCTGTCTTCGAGCGGGACCGTGTCCTTGGAGGCGGATGCCGCACCGATGAGTGGGGCAGTGGCTATCGTTCCGACTGGGGGTCCGCTGTGCACCCGATGGCAGCCGCATCTCCGTTCCTGCGTAAGGTGGATATAGCCAACAGGCTTCGATTCCTTACTCCGGAGATCTCATACGCCCATCCGCTGGAGACTGGTGTCGCACTCGCTTGGAGATCTCTTGAGCGAACAGCCTCGGAACTCGGGATTCGCGACGGCGCCGCATGGAAGCGGCTCTTGACTCCGCTGATCGTCGCCTCCGACGAAATCATCAAGGCGGCACTCTCACCGGTGCCATCACTAGCCAAGCGACCACGTGCCGGAGCAAGACTTGCGGCAGCTGGCCTGCTCACTCGGCTCGGCGCGGGGCTACATACCTCCGCCGGAAGGGCGCTCCTCGGCGGCGTCGTCGCCCACTCCATCGGCAGACAGCCTCAGCTCGGCACCTCCGCTGCCGGAGCCGTTCTCGCCATGTTGGCACATAGCTGCGGCTGGCCCATTCCAGCAGGCGGGTCTCAGGCCATCACCGATCTTCTCCATGCCGATCTCGTTCGATTCGGCGCCAGCTTTCACTTGGGACATGAGATCAACGCAATGGACCAGCTGCCCGCCGCCCGCGCATACTTCTTCGACACTTCTGCGCGCGACCTAGTCGAGATCTGCGGCTCCAGAGTGCACAGCAGATACCGGCGTGCCGTCGATAGGATGGTGCGCGGCAATGCCGTCAGCAAGGTCGATATTGTCGTCACTGAGCCCATCCCCTGGCTAACAAGGGATGTCTCGTTCGCCGGCACTGTCCATCTCTGCGGCGATCTGCAAGACA
This sequence comes from Microbacterium sp. F2E, assembly GCF_020905435.1. NCBI lineage: Bacteria > Bacillati > Actinomycetota > Actinomycetes > Micrococcales > Microbacteriaceae > Microbacterium > Microbacterium sp. F2E. The sequence goes on from NZ_JAJJIB010000003.1 coordinate 192,812, forward strand.
TTCGACGGGCCGAGGATGACGTGGCGAGAGGTAGGCACTCCGAACGGCCAATGATCATCCTCTCGCAGCCCTCACTCTTCGACCCATCGAGGGCACCAGGCGGGCTTCAAATGATATGGGCCTATGCCCATGTCCCGGCGGGTTCCAATACCCCACAGACAGAAGCCGTCGTCCGGTCCATCGAACGTTTCGCCCCTGGGTTTCGCGACACCGTGGTAGATACTCGGGCGACCACCGCTTCGCAGATCGGGCAGCGCAACCCGACCATGGTGGGCGGAGACTTCGCTTCTGGCGCGCTTTCGACCCGGCAACTACTGAAGCGTCCGAGGCTCAGCCCCGTCCCGTGGCTGGCTGGCAACGGCCTCTATCTGTGCTCCACCGCAGCGGCGCCAGGACCGGGAGTTCACGGAATGGGCGGTTACGGGGCGGCGCAGCATGCGCTGACCCACATTTTCTCCCTACCGACTGATCCGAGCTCTTCAGTTGCGACGTTCTGAACGTCGGTGCCGCAAGGCTCTATGCATGGCATCGCCCAACGGATTATCGGAGAGCATATACGTCCACGTCGCGGATGGCCTCCGAAGCTCCGACTGGGAGTGCCCGTCGCTCAGCCCGAACTTCTCGATCTCGGAGATCACGGCTTGGTAGACACGAGCCATCCAGCCGTCAAACTCTTCCAGAGCGATCATATGAAATGCGTCGGTCGGGTCCTCACCGGCGAGAACACGCAGGTGGATACCGTCTCGGATCTCCTGCAGGAACGCCAGGTGCGAGGACCAATGGTCATCCATGACGAGCAATAAGACTTCTCTCAGTAGCTCTGCCACGCGATCTCTTGGGAGATTCTTTCCCAAGCTCAAGACGGCCTCCGGCGCCAAAGCCCGCAGTTCATCCAACGGGGCTCCTGCGCGAAGGACACGTTCCCTCACGTCCAGGACGAATTCTCGTTGACGAGCAATCGCGCGGTTGAGCGCCCAAGTTGAGCGGTGACGATCAAGGCGCCCTCCCTCGGCGATTCTTTGCGCGGACGCGACCAGGGCTCGTCTCTGCCGGAGTGTGAACCGCTGGCGCTGCCGACTGTCTGCAGTGCGCAGCATGTCGGGGGCGTTGACCGCAACCAACTCATCTTCGAGGCTGCTGAATGTCGCCGACATCCCCGGATCGCCTTGCCTGCCGCTTCTTCCCCGCAGCTGCGCGTCGAGACGCCTAGACGGGTAGTGTCCGACCGCAAGTACGGCCAGGCCCCCTATCGCGACGACGCGATCACGGTCAGCGCCATCGGTGCCGCCTAGCACGATGTCGGTGCCGCGCCCCGACATCTGAGTTGAGATCGTGATCGCGTCGAGCTCGCCGGCCCGCGCGATGACCGATGCCTCCCTGGCGTCGTTCTTCGCATTCAGTACTCGCACCTCCAGCCCGACCTGGTCGAGAGCTTGGCCAAGCTCTTCTGATTCGGCGACGCTTTGCGTGCCGACAAGGATCGGCTGTCCCGACAGATGCAGCTTCTGAATCTCCCTGAGCACAGCGGCGCGCATCTCGCTCCGTGTGTGAAAGACCACATCGGCAGCATCGGATCGGATAGAGGGCTTGTGAGGCTCGACTCTTCCCGATGCTAGGCGGTAGAACTCCATCAGCTCCTCGGATACGTCCAGTACCGTTCCGCTCATCCCGGCCAAGGCCTCATACCTGAGGAGCAGATCCTGAATCGTCAGGGTGTCGAGAATGACGCCCTGGCCGCTCACCGTGAGTCCTTCCTTCGCCTCGACCGCCGCATGCAGCCCATCAGGCCACCTCTGCAACGCCGCGACTCGGCCGCGGCTTGCGCTGACCAATTTGATCGAGCCATCTCGCAGGATGTAGTCGACATCTCGATGAACCAAGACACGGGCGTGCAACGCAAGGTTCACGAGGGTTAGCCATCGAGTGTTCATGCCCGAATAGAGATCGATCCCGCCGAGCCGATCCTCGACGACATCCAACCCTGACTCGGTGAACGAGACAGTCGCCCCGTCCTCATCTATGGTGTAATCACGCTCGGAAATCAAATCCGCCACTACATCGGTTGCGCGGAGGATGTCGCTGTCCCAGCTGTCGTCTTCCCCGGCGAGCACCAGTGGCGACATCGCTTCGTCAATCATCACGGCGTCGGCTTCATCGACAATCGCGACGTCGAATGCAGGAGCCACACGTTCGTCGGGTCTCGTGATGAAACGATCCCTCAGGACGTCGTACCCGATCTCGCTAATGGACGCATAGACCACCTGCCTTCGGTAGGCCAGACGTCGGGCGTCTGCGGGCATCGCCGAGGTAACCGGACCGACCGAAACGTCCAAGGCGTCATAGAGCGGCCTCATCCAGTCGGCGTCGCGCTCCGCAAGATAGTCATTGATGGAGATCACGTGGATCTTGCGCCCGGTCAACGCCAGATAGGCGCTCGCGATGGCGCCGACAAGTGTCTTCCCCTCCCCCGTGTCCATCTCAACAGCGTGGCCGGAGATGAGAGCACAAGCGCCCACGAGTTGCTCGCGGTGTGGAGAAAGCCCCAAGACCCTTCGACTTGCCTCGGCGATCGCGGCAAGAGCCGGTGCGCTGATACTCCTCTCCCGCCGAGGCTCTGGTGCTGCAGCAGCCCTCAGTTCACCGTCACCAAGCGCGACCAGCAGCTTACTCAGCTCCATCGCCTGGTCGACTTGAGCATCGAAGCGCCGGAACGACATCGAGCCCGGTAACGCCAGCACTCGCCTGAGAGCGCTTTTGATCCTCGCCGTCATCAGGAAGCCCTTTCGGTCACGGAAGCGGCGCGGCAACAGGTTTCTAGCAGCCTGACCCGACTCACGACTTACGGTACTGCGAGATGAAGGAGGGGGACTGGGCGCTTGCCGGAGCGCCTCTCCAGTCTGATGTGCGAGATATCAACTCAAACCCGGCGGTCGTTGCTTGGAGATCAAGCTCGCCCAGCAACGCGAAATTCGATTCTTCCACCATGGTCGAGACTCCTTGCGGCGTGACGAATGTCCGGAATATCACCAGCCGCTGCGCGTAGCCGTCGACGAGCACCTTGTCGAAGTACGCCCCCGCGGCGCCCAGCGGTGCGAACGAGTGCTGCGTGTCTCCATCCCTGAGATATAGAAGTGGCGAGTATGACTCGACCAGGAGCACGCCACCCGGACGGAGTTGACGCGCCGCCGCCGCGAACACCGCCCCCCGGCGATCGGAACCGTCTGCCATATAAATTGTGCTGTTCAGGATCACGCAAAGGTCGTAGTCACCCCTCTCAGCCTCGATAAAGTCCATCCGGCTAGTCGAGACCAACTCCTCAGGATCCTTTTGAGCCAGGACGTCGAGCATCGCCTCAGACACGTCTATGCCGTGCACACGATATCCGCTGTGTGCGAGTGGGATGGCCGTCCGTCCCGTGCCGACTCCAAAGTCCACGACTGTTGAGGACGGAGGGAGAATTCTCTGTACGTACGCGACGAAATCGGGCGCATCGTTCGGCGGGTACATCTCATCATAGAATTTGCTGATTGCGTCGCCGTAGTACGTGAGCTCCATCCCTAGGCACCTCCTTGGTCGACGGAATGGCGACCTGACACGATTATTGGTTGTACGCCCCGAGGATCTCGATCGTGCCCCGCACTCTGCACCAGCATGAACTGGAGCTTCCTTGCATGTGGAGGCACCGGCGCGACCGCAAGTACGACGCCAAGCAGCGCGATGTACGGTGCAGACGACATGACAACTTCTTTACTAATGTCCTGCCCAAGCAGTTGCCGGATTTCACCGACCGCGTCAAACACGGTCTTCTCGAGCCTCCTGTTGAAATGGAACAAGGCATGCGAAGCTCTTCTGGGCTCGTAGATCTTAACGTGCTTCCATTCCTCGGCTTCGCCGCGTTCATCGAAGTAGCGAACCAGGATCTCTGAGTCCTGGGTCCCAGGGAACGGGGCGAAGAACGTCCATATCGGAAGGAGCATCCCCTGGAAATCGAATTGCCGGGTGAATCTGCGCAGCGGTGTGAACTGGTGGGCGACTGTCAGGGCGAACCATCCACCAAAGACGGTATATAGAGCGATTATGGGCAGCCGAGATATCATGCTTCGACCTCCTTGAGAACCCAGTCGATGCCACGATTGACTGCGGTAGATTCGCGTTCGTCGTATACGACCGTTTCATGGCTAGCTTCACGGGCAAGGATCCTCATGCTCGGATTAGCTGCACTCAGGAGGCGCTCCTCGAATTGGTTCTGGAGCGAATCAGGACGAGCCGATACAGAAGATGACACGACGACTGTCGGGCAGTTGTCGAACTCGGGGAAGATCGCGGCATCCAGCCATCGGTTACCGGCCGATCGTGCTTCCCTGTAGGCGTTGAGCCAGAATCGATGGTCGGTCAGCCGATGGATCGCGCCCTCCCGTACGCGGCTGGGGAGGAGGTTGATCACCTCCACGTCCGAGGCGTTCGGCGTCTTGTTGACTGTGGATCTTGCAGCGTGCTTCAAGAGAAGCTGCTGCAGTCGCAAGAATTGATAATCGGTGTCGGTTGCTGGTTCGAACTGTTCAGGCGGCGAAGGGTCGACATAGACTATGCCTGCTAACCGCGCCCCCAGAGCATGTGCGTGTGCGCGTACCAGTAGACCTCCGATCGAATGTCCAACTAGAACCACTCTGGCTGAGCGCTTGAGTTCAAGAGGGAGGAGGTGGTCCAGTCGTGATTTCACTGCATGGTAATCGGTTCGTCGGAACGCGATGTCGAAGGTGCTAGTGCCTTGACGATCGTGCACGATCGGAACTGCGCGATCCGGGAGCCTCGAAACCACCCACTCCCACGCGAATCCCCCAGAGAGAATCCCGTGCTCGAAGATGATCATGACAGGTTCTTCGCTCATGAGGCACGATCCGATCGCTTGCGGTGATTTCCGCGCCGAAGGCGCTCAAAGGACCGAGCTGCCGTTAGGGCGATCACTGGATGGAATGCCGTGAAGGCCCAGAAGAATCTATTTAATCCCATGAATCGTGCGATTCCGGCATGCATGGATACCATCGAACCCTGCCACGCAGCCCGCAAAGGAGAGGGCATGATGAGCACGAGAGGTGAAACAGTTTCTCCGATGATCGTCCCCCATGCAACAAGCTTTGCGACCGTCGGGTACCTCTGCATAAAGATGTGCAGCCTCTCGTCGCCGTACGATGTTGATCGGGTTATGCCCTGCATAGCTGCCCCCGCTCTCCAGACAGGAGAGATTAGCTTGACGATCCCGGACGCGAAATACGACAGGATGCCTTGGGCGGCCACGAACTCGAACGCTGCTCGTTCGGCCGCACTGCCTGGCTTGGAGAAGGACGCCACCATCTGTGAGGCGTGCAAGATCGAAAGTGCGTGGTCGGATCCGTCCTGCCCGTACCCTCCAACTCGCACGTGACCGTATATGTGCCCGACCATCTGAACGATCCTCATCGCCCGAGCGGTCGGCGACTTTGCATCGACCACGAGCAGGACCACCGATGCCGCAAGTTTCCCAACGCTCACTGCTTTCTCGACACGGGGCGAGAAGACCGCATCAGACACAGGCCCGCGCAATATGCGAGGGTAGCGGAGGCGCGCTATTCGATAGCTCAGATAGGACGAGCGTCTCTTGATCCCTGTTGGAGCGAGGTCTTCAAGCGCTCCTGTGATTGTGGTGATCTGTGTGAACAGGTCCGATGTGCGAAGAGCCGCAGTTATGCTTTGTCGATCTCCCTTTGCCACGCGCCCACCTCACCTTCCAGCACTGCGCCACGCTGAAGGACCGGGCTGTCGATTAGGCCAGCGGCGAGCCCCATCGCAGCGGCTTCAACCGCACGTGACGTTCGATCCCCGACCACTCCGAATGACTCGTCTGTGATCGCGTAAGCGCCTACTACCGGCGCCCCGTCCGTCGTTCTCCTCACGAGAACTCCCGCTCTGAACCCGGGAAGCTGGCCGCGCTTCCCGCGTATACCGCGTTCGCCCTGCCCTGCGAGATACGGCAGGAAGCGGACAGCGTCCTTGCCTGGGGAGTATTCCCGCATCACCAGGACTCTCGTCATGAGTTCGGAGAGATACCGGGTCGTGTTCTGGTACGTCAGCATTCCTCTCCTCTCTGCAGAAGCCAGGGCGCGCGGGCCGTCGGGCCGGGCATCGAAAGCGACAAGAAACTGCTGGCGCATTCGTGGCGGCAGACTGCTAGTGAGCATCAGCTCAAGGTCGCGCCGTTGAATGAGATCGGCCAGTGCGTCCGCTGCAGCATTAGAGCTGTAATACAGCATCTGGGTGGCGAGCTGGCTCACCGTCACGCTGCGCGTACCGTCCGCCTCCAGGCTTATCCCACCTGCGAGCAGTGCGCGCTCGTATGCTCCTGTATCTGTTCCGGGAAGATGATGCCGGCGGAGCTCCTCAATCCTCACCGTCGTCTGGAAGAGCTCTGGGTCAAGCCGCGCGAGCTCTAGCAAGGCGGCAAACACATGAATTTTCTGAGCAGAAGCCAACACCCGAGGGGTGTCGGCTTCTACCTGCCAGGATTGCCCTTTCGACGATCCGAAGATGGAGAACTGACCCGGGTGCTCATCGAACCAGTCAAGAGCAGACGCCCCGGACACCATGTCACCCGGCTTCTTCGCCAATCGGGTTGCCTGGCTTGTCAGCTCTCGTGGAGCTTCAGCAGGTCGGACATCGAGGCACCGTCCACCCCGTCGAGCTTCTCCTGGGGCAGGCTCCGCTCCGGTCCGCCGGTCTGGGTCGTCGTGATGAAGATCGACGAGATGAGCGCGTAGGTCGCGATCGTCACCGTGAAGCCCGGCGTGCCCATCACGAGCGTCCGGTCCTGTCCGAGCTTCTGGAAGCCGCTCGGCGAAACATCCATGGAGTTCGCCCTCTCTTCCAGCAGCTCCGTAATCGTAGTGCTCATGTTGCTCATCCTTTCTGCCGCGTGGCCACAGCAAAGTTGAGACTCGCCCCGGTGGCGAGAACCTGGCCACGGAGCTAAACATAGCCACGCGAAGGTTTGTTTACAAGACCCTGCGGGCCGAAGGTGGGTCGGGATCATACGGGCACTGGCTCCATACCCTGCAACAGCTGAGCCCGCGTTACCCATCCGCCTGCGCGGCCTGACGGATGGCGCCCCGCCAAGCCGCTTTGCTCTTCATTTCCAGGGCTGGGGCGTCGAGCGTAACCAGACCGAGCGGCTCATGAGCCTCAGTTGCGACGTGCTCGTGACCGAGGCCCTCGGTCAGCTCGGCGTTCGGCGCGGTCTCTAGGACGTTCTCCATGAGCTGGTTCAGATCCCTCTAGTGCCCACCGCAGGGTCACGCTCTGCCCTACGCCTGCAACCGTTCGGTGATGGCGTTCTGACCGGTGACCGCTCTCGTCGCGGGATCATCGCGCCATGTAACGACTCGGTCGTGACAGTTACAGCCGTCTCGTTTCGGATCAGGTCGGACCGTACCCACCCTTGTTCAGACAGTTCCGGCGTGCGATGTAGCGATGGCCTACGGCACCGGCAACGCATATCCTTCGTTGGTAACGGTTTTTACTCCAGACAGGAGCCGTGAGATGCAGCACAAGGGGGACTCGCCGGCGCTTGGCGCGTTCGCTGGTCAACGGTTCGAGAACATACTTGGACCCGCTAGTGCCCGGTACTTCGGAGAGGGATTCCGTCGGGTCTCACATGCCATCGAGATAGTGAGCGTGAACGATGCCCACGAAGCGATCGCCATGCAGGGAGTGGGAAGCGCACGGTATCCGGAGGATTGGTCTTTTGATGCCTCAGGCCGGCCTCGACCCGTTCATCTCAGCAGCTTCGATGCCATCGCGCTGACCTCTGCGGTACTGCGTGCCGCTACCGCGTTCAATGACAAGGTACGAGCATTGCTTGTCGGGAGTGTTCGCCGAGTTCAGGTCAAGGCTCCGGCGCAGACGATCTCGGATACGGCACACATCAACGTCACTGTGCAATGCATCGACCCGCTCGCCGCCGGCACCGTGCGTGTCAGCTCCCGCGTGGAGGGATTCGTAGTTGACATCGTCGCTGAGAGGACGCGTCATGGGGGCCGCCCGATCGACCTGCAACTTCACGACAGAGGCCAACGCGAGGCCCTGTCTACGGGCAAGGTGCTGCACGCAACTACGGGTGACCTACATGCGGTTCATGAACTTGGCATACCGCCGGCCGCTCTCACATGCGTGGAAGAGCTAGCGATATTCGGGCAACTCAGCCAGATCGCCGTGTACGCCGCGAAGCAACTGGATCGGCGATCCGTGCCGAATCTCTGGCTGCGCAGACTCACCCTGGACCGTTCAGTCGACCCGCGGCTGCGCACCTTCGAATCGCGAACTACTCTCACACGAGATCGCGTGCTACTCATCGGTGGCGAGGAAGTCGTCGATCTCACCCTGATGGCCGAGGCAAGCTACGGAGCACGCGCAGAGGCATCGTTCGGGTTCCGCGTGCCGCCCCGCTAGCCGCAGCAAGTCGTGCAAACATGGACGGCGGTACTGATACGAACGAACGCCTACCGCACGAGGAGCCTGATTGGCGAAGCAGGAAAGGGCGATCGCAACTCGCGAAGCCCTAATCACCGCAGCAGGGAAGGTGTTTGCGCGCCTACACTACGAGACTGCTCGCGTTGCCGACATCCTTGAGGAGTCCACCGTTACGCAGGGCGCGTTCTACTTTCATTTCCCTGAAGGGAAGAGGCAGATCGCGGAAGTCCTAATCCGGCGCCAAGACGAGCAGTTCATCCAGCTTCGAGACAAGCTCGCGCGCTCTGACCTCGACGGGCTCTCCGGTATCCTCGCACTCTCCGACGCGCTCGGCGAGTCGTTGCGCTCAGACCCTGTCGCGCAAGCTGGGATCAGGCTCGTCACACAATCGTCGACGACGTTCCCCGGAACTGCGCAGCTACCAGACCCTGCCTGGCTAGAAGCGATCAGTGGATTCCTTCACCGCGCGAGTGGTGAGGGAAACCTTCGTGACGGCGTGGAGATCCCCCAGGCAGCACGCTCCATCGTCTACCTTTTCACCGGCGCCCAAGTCAGTTCCTTCGTCAACGACGCCTGGACAGATCTGCCTAACGCCCTCCACGATGTCGAGTCGTTCGTGCTTCGTTCCCTTGCCATCGATGATTTCACCCCTCGCCGCCGCCCCTGACAACTCCGGGACTCACGCGCGATCATAAATCTCGATCACCGGATCAAGCCCGCTGCCCAGAGCATGGTGACCGAGAACCTGATAAGGCGTGTGCGTACCCGCGAGGCCGCCAAGTGCGAGTAGTTGCATCGCAGCCACCGCGGTATGCGCGGCGACCGTAGACCCAGAGCGCGAGGACAGCCATCCCTGCACTCGCACACCATCCGCACCCGTGACCTCGGCGAATAGACGAGGCCGACGATCGTCAAGCGAGACCGCCAGGTGCGAATCATGACTCTGGGCCGAGTGGCGTGCGGGATGGGCAGCGGACCACCGCGCCTTCACTGTGAGGAGAGGCAACACGAGTCCAAGAACCCGTGGAGTGACTCTAACGCCAGCCGATACCGTCACCGTCCGAAATCCTGTCGACTTCTCGAGGGCGATCACGTCACCCGTCCCCACTGCCAGGGCCGCGCCCTGACCTGCCCCGGCAGGAAGGGCCCGCACCCGGCGTCGGAGCGCTTTCATCTGTCCGTCCACGATTGCCAACGCCGGATCGGACAACACCACGTTCTGACTAGCAGTGACGCCCGGGGACTTCGCCACCCCTCCAGAGGGCACCATGAACAAGTGGGCTGAGACGGGGTCGTCCAGTTCGGCTGCGAGAGCGTGCACCAGCCGCTCACTGAACCACGTACCCATCCCCGCTCCGACGATCATCCCGATGCCTCGCACGCGAGCCTCAGAAGCCCGCGACCACGCATCAATGTGAGACCCCGCCTCATTCGATACGTCGACATAATGCACCCCAGTCCGGATGCACGCGCTCATCAACTGCGGTCCCGCATCTTTGAACGGACCGGCCGTGTTGATCACGCCGGATACTCCCTTCAACAAACGGTCCGGATAGCTCACATCGCCGACTTGGTAGGGGACTCCTGCAGCCCCCGCGAGCCCTCGTACCCGGCCCTCCCCTCGCCCCGCGAGAAGAACCGGTTTGCCCAGGCCAACGAGCAACTCGACGACTGCTCTTCCAACTGTGCCCGCGCCATAGACCAGCCAGGGCAACGTCTCTGTCACTCGCGCCTCATCCTCTTTGCCACACACCCGCAGCCCTTCGTGGAGAAGCTGAAGGTCCGATCACAATACCGGGTGGGTCGACGCGAACGATGGGACAGACCTCCGTGGAGGGGCTCCGCGGTTCAAACCGCCTGCGGCCGTTCCGGAAGATTGAACGCATCGCCTTGACGTCGACCTCTATGAAGCAGAAACACGCGCTGCGGCACATCAATCGTCAGCGGCTGACATCAGCACTCTCAATGCAGCTGTTGCTTGCCCAGGTAGAACACCGTTGCCGAGAGCGAATAGCTGCTGCGCGTCGGTTAGGCCGCACTTGGGATCGGTGATCCATCCTTCAGGTAATCCCATCAGCCACTCCACGAAGCTGGGTGCGGGGCGTGGGCTGGCATTGTCGTTCAGGAGAGCGGGCGGCGGGGCTGGCCGTCCAGTGACGTGTTCCCATCGGGCGATGGCGTCTGTGTAGCGTCCCCAGCGTCGAGCACCTCCGTGATCAGCCCCCACAGGCTTTCCAGCTCCTCGGCTCTGGGGTGGCCCTCCGGGCCGTGGAGGGCAAGATCGATGATCTGGTGGGATAGCGCGATCGTGCCACGTCTGGCCTTGACCTGCTGCAAGCTCTCCCCGCCCCGGGCCGCGTCCGAGGCGAGCGGGGTTCGGAACAGTGCGGTGGGCGAGGATGAAGACACGGAACCGGGGATGCGGTGCGCCGATCGCGGAAGCGGGTAGACCGAGCCATTGCGCGTCACACCCGAGGTCCACCAGGTCCCCGACCACGGCTGCCGCCGCTGTGAGAGGTCGAGCTGCGCTGTCTCCCAGACCCCACAGGTCGGGTTCCACGTCGCTAGGGGTTGCAGCGGCACTCGTTGCGGGTCCGGGGTTGCGTTGCTCATCGGGGTCTCCTTCCGGGGTCAGGCGGATAGCGGGTGCGGAGAGCAGGCCGCGGACGTTCTCGATCACGACCCACTCGGGCTGCAGCGCGTGGATCGCGGTGGCCATGTGCACCCAGAGACCGGAGCGGGTGCCGGGCACTAGGCCGGCCATCTTCCCAACCGTGGAGACGTCCTGACACGGGAACCCACCACAGACGATGTCCACTGGCTGCACCGTGCTCCAGTCGATAGTCGTGATGTCACCGAGATTCGGTGCGTCGGGCCAATGGTGGGCGAAGACGCGGGCGACGGGTTCGTTAAGTTCGGAGAACCAGATGGTCTCGGCGTCGAAGACCTCCTCCACGGCGAGGTCAAGTCCGCCGTACCCAGAGAAGAGACTGCCGACCCGCAGTCTAGGTGCTGTGCTCTCGGCACTCGCTTCGGGCATGAGGACTCCGGCCGGTCGGTGATCCCCGGCTGTCGTCCCCTCCTGGACTCCTGACCGGGCTGGTCACCTGGCAGGTGCACGCCTCGGTCACTGCCGCCTCCCGTCGCCATCTCCCGTCCACCGACGCGACGCCTCGCTGACCTCCTGCCCAGGCCGCTCCGCCGCTCGTCTCCATCGGCCTCACCTCCCCGATGCCCTTCTGAGGTCCCACACGTCTTTCTAGTGAGGTTTGTCAACGTATGTTGACAGTGTGATTCCGCCGTAGGCGACGAACCGCTGAGCTTGGTGCTGGCCGCTCACCTGCTGTTCGGGAGGTGACGGCGGTGACGGTCTCGATGCGGGTGATGTCGGCGGGCGATGGGTACAAGTACCTGCTGCGCACGGTCGCCGCCGGTGACGGCGACAGGTCGCTCTCGACCCCGCTGACTCGCTACTACGTTGAGGCGGGCAGCCCGCCGGGGTTCTGGCTCGGCGCTGGCCTCCCGACCCTCAGCGGCGGCGTCATCGAGGCCGGTGACCGGGTGTCCGAGGCGCAGCTCGAGCTGTTGATGGGGATGGGTCGTGATCCGGTGACCGGCGACCCACTCGGCCACGCCTATCACCGATTCGCGTCCGTGGAGGAGCGGATCGCGAAGCGCACCGCCAACCTTCCCGCCGATCTGCCGGTGATGGAGCGTGCGGAGGCGGTCGCGGTGATCGAGGCCGAAGAGAGCCAGCGTGGGACGCGCCGCGCGGTCGCGGGGTATGACTTCACCTTCTCGGTGCCGAAGTCGGTGTCGGTGCTGTGGGGTGTTGCGGATGCGGGCACGCAAGCACTGATCGCGGATGCGCACCATGCGGCGGTTGCGGAGGTGGTTGCGTTCATGGAGCGGGAGGTTGCATCCACCCGGATCGGCGCAAACGGTCCCGAGGGCACCGTCGCCCACGTCGATGTCACCGGGCTCATCGCCACGGCGTTCGATCACTACGACTCCCGGGCGGGTGACCCGCAGTTGCACACGCACGTCGTGATCAGCAACAAGGTCCGCACCGCCCAAGACGGCATCTGGCGCTCCCTCGCTGGCCGCCCCATACACGCCGCCGTCGTCGCCGTGTCCGAGCACTACAACGCTGTCCTCGCCGATCACCTCACCCGCACCCTCGGCATCGGATGGGACGCCCGCGAGCGCGGACGCGACCGGAACACCGCATGGGAGCTCACTGGGGTCGGTGAGGAGTTGATCGGTGAGTTCTCTTCCCGGACCCGCGACATCGAGGCCGAGAAGGAGCGTCTGATCGCGGAGTACGTCGCGAAGCACGGTCGGCAGCCCTCGCCGCGGTCGGTGATCCGGCTGCGCGCCCAAGCCACCCTCACCACCCGCCCGGACAAGGAGGTGAAGTCCCTGGCGGAGCTGACCGCCGCATGGCGGCACCGTGCCGGCCAGGTGCTGGGTGAGGACGCAACCTCGTGGGCGCGGCGACTGACGACGATGGCGGAGCGGCAGGTGGTGTTGCGCGCCGACGACGTGCCCCTCGACCTGATCGCCGACCTCGGCCGGTCTGTCGTGGGCGTGGTGGGTGAGCGGCGGTCGACGTGGCGGCGGTGGAACCTGCACGCCGAGGCCTCCCGGCAGCTCATGGGCTGGCGGTTCGCCACCACGCACGATCGGGAAGCGGTTATGGGGCTGGTCACCGACGCCGCTGAGGCCGCGTCGCTCCGGCTGACGCCGCCGGAGCTGGCGTCGAGTCCGGTGCTGTTCCAACGGGCCGACGGCACGTCCCGATTCCGTCCACGCGGCTCGACGGTGTTCTCCTCCGAACTGCTGCTTGCCGCCGAAGATCACCTCCTCGAACGCTCCCGGACCACGACCGGGCCGGTGGTGTCGTTGGTGACGGCGGAGAAGATCACCAACCGTCCCGACCGGCAGGGCCGCACCCTCGGCCCCGACCAAGCTGCCGCCCTCGCTGCTGTCGCCGTGTCCGGCCGGGTCGTGGACATCCTCGTCGGGCCGGCCGGGGCCGGGAAGACAACGGCGATGTCCAGGTTGCGGCGGGCCTGGGAGGCCGAGCACGGCCCCGGCTCCGTCGTCGGCCTCGCACCGTCAGCGGTGGCCGCGCAGGTCCTCGCCGATGACCTCGGCATCGTCACGGAGAACACGGCGAAGTGGTGGCAGAACCACCTCACCCGTGGTGAGACGTTCCGCAAGGGCCAACTCGTCATCATCGACGAGGCATCACTGGCCGGCACCCTCTCCCTGGACCGCATCACCGCTCTAGCCGAGCACGCGGGGGCGAAGGTGCTGCTGGTCGGCGACTACGCCCAACTCCAATCCGTCGACGCCGGCGGCGCCTTCGATCTCCTCGTCCATGATCGCGACGACGCCCCCGAACTGGTCGACGTGCACCGGTTCGTAAACGAGTGGGAGAAGACCGCCTCCCTCGACCTACGCCACGGACGAGTCGAGATCATCGACACCTACGCAGACCACGACCGCATCCACGGCGGCGACACCGAAGCCATGATGGACGCCGCCTACACCGCCTGGCGCCACGACACCCTCGCAGGCAAAGCCACCGTGCTGATCGCCGACAGCAACGAGACCGTCACCGCGCTCAACGCCCGTGCGCGTGCCGATCTGATCCTGGACGGCACGATCACCCCGACCCGCGAGGTCGCGCTACGGGACGGGACCGCCGCGAGCGTCGGGGATACCGTGATCACGCGCCGTAACGACCGGCGCCTGCGCACCGGCCGCTCCTGGGTGCGCAACGGTGACAGGTGGCAGGTCACCGACATCCGCCGCGACGGGTCGATCACCCTCCGTCGCGCCGGCGTCAAGCAGGGCGCGGTGGTGCTGCCCGCCGGCTACGTCGCCGATCATCTGGACCTGGCTTATGCGGTGACGGCGCATAGGGCACAGGGTGTCACCACGGACACCGCGCACGTCCTGGCGGATGCGTCCACGACGCGGGAGAACCTGTATGTTGCGCTCACCCGCGGCCGTGAGGAGAACGTCGTGTACGTCGCGACCGACAAGCCCGACGACACCCACGCCCAGGCGCACCCGGGCGACAATCCCGAGGCGACTGCGCGGAGCGTGCTGTACGGGGTTCTTCAACATGTCGGCGCCGAGCCCTCCGCCCACGAGGCCATCACCGCCGAGCAGGAACGCTGGGCGTCGATCGGCCAGCTCGCCGCGGAGTACGACACCATCGCCCAGGCCGCGCAACACGACCGGTGGGCGGCCCTCATCCGCGCCTCTGGGCTCGCCGCGTCGGAGGCGGAGGACGCGATCGCCTCACCCGCCTTCGGCGCCCTCACCGCCGAGCTGCGCCGCGCGGAAGCCAACCACCACGCGGTCGACACGCTGCTGCCGCGGCTGGTTGCCGCGCGCGGGTTCGCGGACGCCGACGACGTGGCCGCGGTCCTGCACGACCGGCTCGCCCGAGCCACCACTCGCCCCGCAGGGTCCGGCCGGGCGAGGAAGGCACCGAGGCTGATCGCCGGGCTCGTCCCCGAAGCGACCGGCACCATGACCCCCGACATGCGCCAAGCCCTGACGGAGCGACGGGAGCTGATTGAGGCTCGCGCGGACGCCGTCCTTGACCGAGCGCTCGAAGGCAACAAGAAGTGGGTTACCAGCCTCGGTGGCCCTCCCAGGGACACCAAGGGCAAAGCGGCGTGGCGGCGGCACGCCCGCACCGTCGCCGCCTACCGAGACCGATACCCGATCACCGCACCCACGCTGCTCGGCCCGACATCGGACAGCACCGTACAACGGGTCGATGCCGCTCGCGCCCGCGCCGCTGCCGATCGAGCACGCGAACTCAGCCGAGCCGAGCCGAGCAGGACCACACGGCAGGCACCCCGACGAACGATCGAGCGCTCGCTGTGAGCACGCAACGCGCTCTTCGTCCTTCTTGCTGCTACAACTGCTCGAAGTCGAACGCGAGACGTTCTAGGAACGAGGTCGCGCGCTTGGCGGCCGCTATCTCGTCTTCGCGTGAGATCGAGAACTCTTCCAGCTCAGAGGCATCGCTCTGCGAGACACGTGCCGGAAGGTCGACCACCATCGATGCCGCACGCAGGAAAGCCCCTGGAGGACTGCCAGCGCGCTCCCACCGATCCAGTAATGCCTCCCGTGCGATCTGCTCATCGAACTCGCCCAAGTCCGCAGCGACGATCTGCGCGGCAAACGCCTTCGCCGCCAAGGAGCGAGCAACCTCGTCCTCTCCCAGTTCGGGGGCAGACATACGCACCTCACCTCTCGTAGTCGGTCAGATCGACGCGAGCCATTCGCTCCGGCATAGCCTGGGCGGAATCCGCAGGAGGGAGCGGAAGGATTCTGGTCGCCTGGTTGTCGGGCATGTCGCCGTGTCTTACGACCTCAACAGCAACCGAATCCCACTCGTGCAGCACAGCCCCAGGTTCGGGGGCCTGCCGGACGACGTAGAACAAGCCCGGCCAAGCCAGCACGCCAATCGGCGGCCCGTCCGGGTCCGGATTAGCCAACGCGACGCCCGCCTCGCTCGCGGCGTCCCGGGCGACATGGAACGGGAGTCCCACCACGTCCGGGACTGTCACGAGCCGCGCGATCCGACCGCTCATGCTCACCAATCTACGCCGCTCGTGGCGAAGCGGCACTCGCCTGCGCTTACAGCCGGGTGCGCGGTCGAAGCATTGGGGCGGACGGTCGGCCGCTCGCTTAGGCCGCTACTCCCGGGCGGTGCGCGCGAGCGCGGCGTCCAGGGCGTCGCGCAGCCGGGCCGCGCTCTCGCGGGTGACCTCGATGCGCTGCCGGTCATTCGCGACCGTCACCCACACCTCCCGCGCCCCGACCTGCCGGTAGACCACGACCGCAAGCTCCGTAGCCGCCACCTCCCGCACCAGCTCCCCGCCGCCGGCGAAACCGCGGTCGATGGTGATCACCGGCACCACCACGTGCTCGCTCGCGTGGGCGCGATCCTCCGGGTGCCACTGATCCGCGTGGTCCTCCTGACACCATGCGGGGCACGGATCGGTCAGCCATCCAGGGCGTGTGTTCGACACGATGAATCTCCTTCCTGTCCGCGCGCCTTGCGTGGACAGGACCACACAGCCGTCCCCGGCCCCGGTTGTCAGCCCCCCGCAACGTCGCGTGAGCCCACGGAACCGGGTGAGGGGCGTGGTGACTCATGTCAAGATGCTCGCGAAAGGTGGGTGCGTGCCTCGCCTGGTTTTGCTCGCGAAACGCCGGCGCTGATCGCCGCGGTCTTGGCTGCGGCGAGGTGGATCAGGCGGGTCTGGATCGCGGTGATCTGCCGGGTCAGTTCGGCGGGGTTCGTGCTCTGAAATAGCGCGGCCAGCTCGGCGGTCTTCTCTGCGGTGAGGACGCCGGAGTCGATGAGCCGCTGGTGCGGGGTGCGGGGCTTGTCGTAGACGCGGACGCTTTTGCCGTTGCGGTTGGTGCGGTAGCCGATCGCTTTCGTGGTCCCGGTGAACAGGTTCAGCCTGACCCGCACGAGCGCGTAGAGCTCGTTGAGCAGCCGTAGCTCGGCCGCGGTGTCGTAGCGGTAGTGGAACGCGTGCCGACGCACCACGTCACCGTTCTTCTGCTCGACGTGGGCGTTGTCATTGGAGTGGTAGGGGCGCGCCCGGGTGAAGAACAGGTCACGCTCCTGCGCCCAGCCGATGAGGGCCTCGTTGATGAACTCCCCACCGTTGTCGCTGTCGATCCCGGTCAGGCGGAACGGTAACCGCGCCTCGATGATCGGCATCGCCTCGAGCACCCACCGGTGCGCGCCGTTCTTGAGCGCGATGTTCTCGGTCCATCCGGTGTGCACGTCGGTGACGGTCAGCGAGCGGCAGAACTCGCCCTTCAGCGTCGGCCCGCAGTGCAGCACCAGGTCGATCTCGCAGAACCCGGGCGTCTGCTCGTGCTCGTCGCCGGCCTTGCGGACCGTGATCGAGGTCCGCAGCAGCGGGCCGGCCTTGGTGCCCGAGATGCCCGTCAGCCGCATCCCGTCCCGGGTGGGTTTGAGTAACCGGTCGATCGTGGCCCCGGACACAGCCAGCAGCTGAGCCCGAGTGTGCTCGGTGAGCCGGTGCGCGTCGTCACCGAACTCGCCGTGCTCGATGAGCTTGGGCAGCCAGATCCCCATCGTCGCGGCCAGATACTTCCCCGAAGGCTGCCCCGCGAGCATCCAGACCCTGATCAGCAGCTTGAGCGTGTCATACCCGTATGTCCGCGCACGCAGCGCACGCTTGGCCGCCCGCTGCGGGCCGCGCCGTTTCCCCGCCGCGGTCACCTGCCGGCGGGCGTTCGCCCGCGACCAACCCGTCGTCGCGACCAGCTCATCCAGCATCCGCCCCCGCGCCTTCTTCGACGCGGCCGCGTACTCGCGGGCGTACTTCTTCGTGATCTCACGCTTGGTCAACATCGACAACGAGCCCATCCCACCAGCACACCCCAATGCCCGAAGCGTGGCCAGCGTTTCGCGAGCAAATCCCAAATGAGGCACGCACCCCATTACGCGAGCACATTAGATGAGTCTCGTCGAGGGGTTCCAAGTGTCGGGGCGGCGTCGTACAGTAGAACTAGGCGACGCCCTCTCACCATCGCTTGCGATGGCATGACCTTCCGCCCGATGCGGCCGGTCCACTTCACGCTTGATATCGCCGAAGCTGTGGAGAGGACTGTCGCCATGTTCCGACTCATCTGGGCTCTCAGCGTCCGCGTCCGGTACTACCTGCGCCGCTACATGCCCACCAACATCCTGATCGACGCGATCCGCTACCGCCGCCGCTGGCACAAGTGGGGCATCCCCGCGATGCTCCTCGCGATCCCGTATCTCCTCATCGCCGCCACCTGCTCCCACCTCGCACAGAATGACGGACCCGGCTGGCTGCACCTGGTCGCGTTGTGGGGCATCTGGAACGCCCTGAAACTGATCTGCCTCGGACCCATCAGCGTCATCGTGCTCATCGGCGCACGGCTACGGGAGTGGCGAGCACGCCTCGACGCCGCCCGCTACGGCTGGGACGAGTACGAGGCCGCTGCACCCCAGCATGCCTGACCGTCATCCGCGCCTATCAACGCTCAGCGGGATAGACCGGAACGCCCCGGCCTGGCGCGGGTCGGCGTCTCCCGCGAGAACTGCACGCCGGCCGCGGCGGGCGACGGTGAGGTGAGCGCGCACAGATCAGCGATGTCGGTGACCACGCGGGCGGTGCCCTCGCGCAGCAGCCGGTGGCAACCGGCCGAGGCCGCGGACGTGACAGGCCCCGGCACCGCGCCCACCGGCCTGCCCAGCCCTGCAGCCTGCGCGGCGACGTGCAGCGAGCCGGAACGATACCCGGCTTCCACCACCACCGTCGCCGCCGAGACCGCCGCCAGCAGACGATTGCGAGCCAAGAACCGCCACCTCGTCGGCGTAGACCCCGGCGGCAGCTCACTGACGAGCGCGCCCTCGCGCCCGACCTGATCCAGCAGCTCCCGGTGCCCCGTAGGGTACGGACGATCCAGACCCCCAGCGAGCACCGCAACAGTCCTGCCACCGGAGGCCAGCGCGGCCCGGTGCGCGGCACCGTCGATCCCGTACGCACCACCCGAGACGATCACGCCTCCTTGGCCGGCGATGTCATTCGCGAGGCTCTGCGCGACGTGCTCACCGTAGGAGGTCGCGGCCCGTGCACCTGTGAAAGTCACAGCGTCGCGCGGTCGCGTCTGACGCAGGATGCCAGGATCGCCCTTGATCCACAGCGCGAGCGGCGCCCGCTCGCCCAGCACCCCGAGCGCGCTCGGCCAGTCCGCCTCCCCCGGAACAAGCACCCGCAACCCGAGACGCTCGGACGCACCCAGCACCCGGCTGATCGCGTCAGCGTCAAGCCGAGGCACCAGCCGCTCCCGCCACAGCATTGCCTCCGCGATATCCGCACCCCGGATCGGACCATCCCCACCCAGCAGCCGCAACGTCTCCACCGCACCACGGCGAGCCACCAACCGGCCCGTGAACGCATCGTCCGGCTCAGTCACCGACGCAAGCACGATCCTTGCGCCCCGCTCATCCGATGCCAACGACTCAATCGCGACCATCGCCCTGACTCCTCCCATGTCTCACAGGACAGGTGCGACCAGGCTTACCGCGCCACCGCCTCCGCTCTCAGAACGGGGCACGGCTCAATCATCACGCCGGAGGACGCATAAGCCGGAGACTCGCAGCTACCCTCAGAATCGCTGATCAAACCGCGAATGCTTGTGCGTCAGATTTCCCATGTGGTATTCGCTGCAATACCCCCTACATTTCCCCGCCATAAACCCACTCTTGATCTGCCCTTTCAGGCAACCTTCGTCGTGCGCGGAGTCGGCATCCCAGCCCAGGTCTGCCCGCTAGCCGTTCCGGGGACCCACGCCAAGATGAGCTACATAGTCGCCGACCTTCAGTAGGGCGACAGCCCGAAGCCTCCCCATCTGTCAGCGCGATCCCTCAGACGACTACCGAGACAACATCCGATTCGCTGACTCACCGGAACAGTCCCGGCTACACGTGCATCAGGAGCCCGTCAATTCAGCCCCAGTGCCTCCCCGACAGCCGGTAGCTCAGCCAGTCGTGCGGGTGTCTTGAGATCGCTGCCGAGACATCAACAGACCACGTTGGCCAAAGTCGTTCGATGTCTTCGGGAAAGCTCGACCACGTGCCCGTTCGTGCCGCCTCACGAGCCTTCACAAACGCCTCCCACACAGAGCTTCCACTCAGCCTTTCGGAATGGAAGACCACAGCGAAGAAGCCGGCGATGTAGTCATTGACGGGAGTTGACGTCGACACCACCGTCCTCGCGCCCGCCTCGATGAACGCAATGTCCATTGGAATCGCCTCAGCCAGTTGATCCGGGAGATAGGCCCCCGCGCCTGACGAACAGGCGGACAGAAACACGAGATCGCTGTCAGACGCATCGAAGTCCAGCAGCACCCGCGCCGACGACAGCGGGGGTTCGGTAGCACTGATCTCCATCGCTGTCTCATACGTTCGATTCCCGGCGTGACCATGTCCAGCGAGATGCACAATCTGGGGAAGCGAACCGGCGAGATGCTGGGAGCGGCTGGTGGCGTAAAGATGCGAGATGATTTCGAGTTCGGTGTCGACCGCGCTGATGTGGCGGGAACCCTCGCCAGCGAAACCGACAACCGCAGCGCCCGCGGCGCTCTCGCGCACCCTGGCCGCCAACGTCCCGACCCGATGGGTGTAGCTGACTTCCTGGAAGCCCAGCCGTAGTAGTGCCTCGTGAAGCGGGAGGTTGTACGCCGCCGGCGCGGGGCACACAACGAGCCTTGTCACGCCATTGGTGAGGAGCTGGTCAAACTCCGCTAGGCCTGCCGCCAAAGCTGCCGCTTGTTGCTCGATATCCCAGCCTGTGCTGAGTCTGCCGTCGAACTCGACCATTGAAGTTGTGAGCTCGCCAGTCTCGTTCAAGAACGCTACGTGAGCGACCAGCTGCATAGGTTCATCAAGCTTGACCTGAAACTGGGCGAATCCACGCCCAGCCCCGAGCGGTGTTAGGTCGATGAGCTCCCTGGGCGACTGGCCTTGTTGAGCGAGAGCGATTCGCCAGTTCTCGCGCGACGCTTGATAGAAGTCGTCCCCGGCAATCCCTCCAAACACGGCCGCAGTCGTGGTGTCCAATGTCTCGAGATGACGGCGGTATGCCATCGCCAGAGACGAGGTTGAGTGAGTGCGAAGCTCCTGCACCCCGCGGCTTAGGCCGTCAAACATGTTTCTCTCCGCCAGGGTCATCCCTGTCAAGTCATCAAGCGGAGTCGAGGGATGAAAGAGGTGGACATCTGCTGCAGGCAAAGAACTCGCTTCCAGAAAATCTCGACACGCCTCTCGAAGCTGCAACGGAAGAGGACAGCCGTAGGCGAAGACGAACTCCAGCCTCGAGGCGGATGAGATCCTGTAGACATCGAGTCGGACGATCCCGATAGCGATCAAAGTGCGCAAGCGAGTGACGCTGCGCAAATCGTCGAGGGGATAATGCCACCATGCCTCGGCTGTCTGCTGATCGCTCGGGAACGTCAGTGGGATACTCAGAACTGGGTTACCGGATCCATCCCGCCCGAATCCAAAGCGCGGCTCGTAGCTCCAGCGATGGATTGCCTGCAACTCATCATCTGACTCCGCAACGATGAGCCACCCGGGCACGTGCCCGGTCGATGCGTAGAACATGCGTGCACCGACGTTCAGGACAACGTCGCGTACCCAGTCGGGCACATCCCCCGGATCCGGGCCTGGCCATCCGCCCGGCATCGACCGAAAGATCTCGTGTTGATTTCCCGCATCCTCAAGAGCGACGAGCTCCGTGCGGACTCGGTCGTCCTCGAGGAGACACGCGTGGATCTCCAGGAGCGTCACGAGCCCCATCGCAACTGACACTCCCTCTTCAAGCAGCGCGTCGATTAAACGAAGGTGACTGCCCTCGCAATCAAGGGGAAGAACGCCGACTTCTTCTGGGGCCGGCTGGAGTTGTCGTTCCTCGATGTGGTCGAGGACCCGCCTGTCGATCGACTCGGGCGTCAGGTCATGGTCTGTCTCAGGCTGAAGACGGCGCCCGAGTTGAGAGTGGAAAAGCTCCGTCAACAGCTCTTCACGGATAGCCTCGGTGTCCCGCCCCAAGCGGTACAGGCTGGTCCACAAGAACGGAACAAAGCGGGCGAGATGCGGATCAAGCCTCCCGTCCCGCCAGTAGCGAGATATCAACGCTTCGACTTGGTCCGGTGACAGCCAGCGCTCCACACACGAGTCTGCATCGGCAACTCCGTACAGGTGTCCGACGCCAACATGCACGACGAGCATGGCCTGTTCGACTGGCGCCAAGAGATCGTCGGTGAAAATACGAGAGGTGGTCGAGTTCAGGATCAGGGTCACCACGTGGTCCAACCACAGTCTTCTTCCAGACGCGAACGCCTCGGACGTTGAACCGGTCACAATGCTCCTCACGTTTGCAACCCCGCGCTCAGAATCAGGATGGCAGAGGGCACTCATCCATCCGATCAAGACTCGCGTCCAGGTGGTGCGCAACGGGTCCATGGACACCGCCGCAGCACGCCCGCGCCGTCCGCGCCCGGATGCGCGGCGCCGCGCCTCGATTGGCGAGCATCGCACGTAAATGGCGCGCGCTCACCGGTTCACAGTGACATGCCTCAGCGCCTTGGGGGGCTGCCCTTCGCGGCCCATGCGTGGCGGGACTTGACGTTCCAGCCCTTGGTCCATGGATTCTCAGGACATCAAATGGTGACTTTTCACACGCATGGCCTCGCCAACGGCCGTTTGCTGGAGGACCGGCCCGTGGACGGGGCGGAGAGTGCTGGGCGACCGTATGGGTGGTCATGATCCAACCCCGTCAGCTCGGAGGTAGTCGAGGCGGCTCTCTATCGCCTCAATTGCTGTACGCGCCCGGTGCACTTACTCGAATGACGCGTCGATGTTCCCGAACAATGCTGTCACCGGGTCAGAGTCCACACTCAGCGGGTGCTTCGCGAGCACTTCGAGCTGCTCAGCGGATACGGCTATGACGCCGATGGATGCATCCCAAAACGCCAGTTCCTTCGGATCTACCTGCGGGAGCGCGCCGTAGTCGACCTCTTCGGGGTTTGGCCATAGGCGTGCCGCGCGCCCGGTATCTACCTGCGCGTGCTCAATCGGCCACCCTGGGGTGCCACACGATGGTGGCGTTTACGCCGGCGAATCCAAAGGACCGGCTCATGAAGTTGCGGTCTTCCCCGTCCACGACCAGCCGCGGTAGCACGATGTGCTGCTTTTGCGGGGGCGCCGCGTCCTCGCCGCGAAGATCCCTCCTTGTGACGAAGACGGAGAACCCTGCCGGTGGTGCGCTTCCGGTAAGCATCCAGTCGAGCCACTCCGGGCGGACGGCAGGTAGCTGCGGTAGGTCCTGGTCGCGCTGCAGTCCGGGATGATCATGGTCGGCGGCGGGATGCGCCGATAGCAGCCCAACCTTGAGCAGCCACCTGGCGAGGGCGGCGCACTCATCGGTGGACAGGATGAGCTCGTCAGGAGAGTCCCGGTGTGCGAGCAGCCGCCGGACAACGGGTTTCGCTGGCTTCTCGATCGTCGTATCCAAGGCGGCGTTGCATGTCTCGCACGCCGGGACGTGGACCCCGAGGAGGGCATCTGAGGTGATCGGGGTCACGTTGTCACGCTTTGTGTACGGATCGCCCGCGCGAGACGTTGTGAACGGCCCCTGCCCGTGGAACTCGCTGATGAACCAACTCGGCCAGACATGTTCCCCCACCCCGACGCTCGGGTTGGGGCAGAACACGCACGTCTGGCCGGGGAATCTGTTGCCCATGGAGCAACGATAGGCGGTGCTTCTCGTCGCCCTCACATCACGTCACCTGCCAAGAGCGCGGCGGACTGTCTGGGAGACTGAACCCGTGGATAGCGAAATCTCGTGGACGGAGCCGCGGATGCTGGCTTTGCGTGACGGGAGGGGTCCGCTCTTCACCGATGACGACCGGTTCAACCCGACATGGTGGCGGCGCAATGCGAACTTCGGGCCGCCCGAGCACCAGTGGCGCTCGTACGCCTGGCGGGGCGAAGAGGTTGCACGCATGCTCCTCGCCCGCAGATTCTCCAGCCACCTAACGGATAAACCAACTCCTGCCCTCATGATCTGGAGCTTCGAGGTACGCGAAGACTTGCGCTGCAGCGGGGACCACATCGGCACCCGGATAGTCGAACAGTTCGTAGACGAGTTCGACGATGAGGAGATCTACATTGGCCCGACGTCTGAGTCGATGTCGTTCTGGACGAGGTTCGGCTGGCCAATGTGTCAGTGCGATAGTTGTTGGGGTCGAAACTTCATCGTTCGCCGCCCGTAACCTCGCCTGATACGGCTGAGGCGCCCGGTGATGATCGCGCTATCCCGCTACGGGCGCGAGCACCTCTCCACGCAAGGCCGACACAACGGCCAACAGTCGCTCCCGGAGTCCCCCGGTAGGCGGTGGCATCTGGGTCGCGCTCACTTCGTTGACGGTTCGAACGGACGTCCCGTACGTTCGCGCCACGGCTCTTGCTGCGAGTGCCGCTCCCGCACCCTGCACACTCCAGTCCTGTCCGAACGCCCACGGGATACTTCGGGGCCAGAGTGCCGACAGCGTGCAGAACGCCAAGACTGCCATCACGCCCACTCCCCCGGCGATGGCGCCGTCGCCGATCAATCCGCCAGCGATTGCAAACACTGCCAGGGCGATGCTTACCGGGAACAGCCACGCCGCGATCTTGGTGAGTCGGTCCCGGGCGGTGAGGAAGGTGTGGAGCCCGTGCAGGTTGAACAATGTCAGCCCTGCGGCGAACATCGCGTACACAACGGTGAGCACCAGTTCGGAACCCGGCGGCGGCGCAATGGCGACCGTCACCGCGAGTCCGAGGATCCCGCCGACGACCGCGGTTACCGTCGCCACCAACCACGCCGGTCGACGAGACCGTGACCGTAACGCGGGCAGCCGACTCGCGGCCCATGCCCGGGAACGGATCGCTTCGGCCAGCCGCAGCGCGGGCTCAAACACAACGAACCCTCCCAGCTGAACTGCAAGGAAGAAAGTGACCCCCGCGGCGGGGAGGACAACGAACAACGACCCCGCCTTCGTCGGATCCTTGACGCACATCGCCAGGATGAGAAGCAGCGCGGGAGTCAGAGCGCCGGCCATCGCCTCGGCGGCGAATCCGAGCCGCCGCCGGGTCCGCGCCGCGACCGTCGGCGACGCGACCAACTGTCCCCCGATCACGATCGCGTAGAACCCCAGCATCACCGGGATGTACACGCCGAACCCCCACCCGATGTGTGTGAGGACCTCCGCTCCGGCTACCGGGGCTACCTCGACCAGGTGAGGCAATGCGGTCTCGCTCGGGAAGGCAAGAAGGACGAAGGCGGCGAAGGTGGTGAACACGCTCATCCCCGCGATTTCCGACATCGCCTCTTTCGCCGGGCGAGACGGCAGCAATTCGTCTGCCCGGTCAGTCGTGGTCGTCGCTGTGTCCATGGCGTCACCGTAGTGGGAGATACCGACACGCCACGGGCCACGACTCCGAGCGTGGACGAGTGGCGACTCGCGTTGGTGCCCGCCGGGGGCGCGTCCGTGTCAGCCGATACTCTCGCAGTGAGGGGGGTGAGGCATGTTTGTCGTCCATCGGGCAGAGAGTGGGGCGGTACTCGCGGACGAGCTGTCGCGGCTGCTCGCCGACCCTTTGGAGGACCCCTTTGTGCCCGAGATCGTCGCGGTACCCGCGAAGGGGGTGGAGCGTTGGCTGACGCAACGCCTCTCACTGGGCCTGGGGACGTCTCGTCTCGATGGCGTCGCATCCGACGACGGGGTGTGCGCGAACGTTGTCTTTCCTTCGCCGCGGCAACTGCTTGAGGATACCGTCGCCGAGACCTCTCCCGATCTGGGGGAGCGATTAGCGATGTGGGCGCCACCGCGTCTGACCTGGTTAGTACTTGCCGCTCTGGACGCGAACCTCGACGAGGACTGGTGTCGATTGCCGCGTCAGTACCTCTTTCCGAAGGACGCAGGTGACGATGAGGCGTCGGATCGTCGGTTAGGTTTCGCGGCGCGCGTTGCGCGACTGTTCGACTCGTACGCGCATTCTCGGCCCGAAATGCTGGCACGGTGGGCCAACGGCGAGTACGTCCTGTCCGATGGTTCGCCCATCGCTGCCCCCGAGCAGTGGCAGCCCAGGCTCTGGCGGAGTGTGCTTGGCGGGGTGGGAGGTGCTTCGCCCGTTGATCTGCACTCGCGGCTTGTGGAGGAGGTGAGGACTCACCCCGAGCGGTTGGCGCTGCCGCGCCGTCTAAGCGTTTTCGGGCCGAGCAGGATGACTCGGCGGAACCTCGAGATGCTTCACGCTCTCGCTGAACATCGGGACGTGCACCTGTGGCTGCACCACGGCTCCCCTGCTCTATGGGAGTCCGTCTCGCGTTCCCCCGCCGCTGTGCGCCGATCCGAGGACGTTACATCGATCACCAATCCGCTTCTTCGCAGCCTGTCGCGTGACGTCCGTGAATTGCAGATGCTACTGCGCACCTACGCGCCGGACCACACGACGGTCCACCACGTTTCCCCCGTGCTGAGCGAGGACACCGGCCTGCTGAGGGAGGTTCGTAGCGACCTCGCCACCGACACGGTCCCCGAAACACCTGCCGCCCTGGTCACTGCAGATCGCAGTGTCCAGGTGCATGCCTGTCACGGTCGCACCCGGCAGGTGGAAGTACTCCGCGATGTCGTCGTCGGGTTGTTGGCGGACGATCCCACGCTGGAACCCCGAGACGTCCTAGTCATGTGTCCCGACATCGAGACGTTCGCGCCGCTGCTATCAGCCGTGTTCGCGCCTCGTCCCCCTGGTCATGAGACACATCCCGCGGAGCAGGTTCGCGTGCACATCGCCGATCGCGCCCTGCACCAGTCCAATCCGGTGCTGGCCGTTCTGGACGCGCTCCTGGAGTTCGGCACGGCACGGCATACCGCCAACGAAGTGCTCGGGTTCGCAGAGCTCCCTGCGGTCGCGCGCCGTTTCCGCTGGGATGACCAAACCCGCGAGCAGCTGCGCGCGTGGACGCGAGCAGCAAATGTCCGGTGGGGATTGAACGATGCGGATAGGAGTCAGTGGCAGCTGAATCGGGTCACCGATGGCACCTGGCGACACGGGGCAGACAGGCTGCTGCTCGGCGCCGCATTCGATGCAGCCAACGACAACACACGCCCCGTGGCGCAGCTACTCCCTGCGGAGGATATCGACTCCGCTGACCTGGATCTGCTGGGACGGTTCGCCGAGTTCCTCGACCGGGTGGATGCCGCACAGAGGCTGCTCACACAACCGCACACCGCGACGGAATGGGCGGACATCCTTCTCGAGGTGACCACTGACCTGACGTTGCCGGACCCGGATGCCCCGTGGCAGGCGCTCCAGCTTCGCGAGCTGCTGCAGGAGGTGCTCATCGACAACGTTGGCGGGGCTGCCTCACACTTGGTGTTGACGTTGCAGGAGATCCGCCCGGCGCTGCGGGAGGCGTTGGCAGGACGTCCGACCCGGGCCGGGTTCCGTACCGGCGCTCTCACTGTGTGCGAGCTCGTACCGATGCGGTCCGTTCCCCATCGTGTCGTGATTCTGCTGGGAATGGATGACGGGGCGTTTCCTCGTCAGAGCGTCCGAGACGGAGATGATCTGCTCGCCCGCGATCCGTGGATCGGCGACCGCGACCCGCGCAGCGAGGATCGCCAACTCTTCCTGGATGCAATCGGCGCAGCCAGCGAACAGCTCATCGTCATCTACACCGGGCACGACCAACGCACCGGCACCCCGGTACCCCCAGCTGTTCCCCTGGGTGAACTCTTCGATGCCCTCGATCGCACCGCGGTTGGCGCCGACGGCCGGTCCGCGCGGGAAACGGTCACCACCCACCATCCGCTCCAACCATTCGATCCGCGTGCATTCGTCACTGGGGCCATGTCAACAGCTCGCCCGTTCAGTTTCGATCCACGCGCGTATGCCGGTGCGATCTCAGCCGCGCAGGATCGTTCTGCCCCTCCCCTGTTGGCAGATACACCATTGCCGACACTGACGCCCTCCGATGTGGCGTTGGAAGACCTCGTGGCGCTGCTGAGCCACCCTGCCCGGGGGTTTCTGCGTCAACGACTGCAGATCAGCACCACCGAAGTCGATGAGGCACCGGAAGACTCTCTCCCGCTCGAGCTGACCGCGCTTGAGCAGTGGGCGTTGGGGGATCGGGTATTGCGGGAGCTACTCATGGGGAGTGACACCGCCCGGATACGGGAGCGTGAGCTCGCCCGAGGTACCCTCCCCCCTGGTCCGCTCGGCACCCGGGAACTGAATGTCGTAGGGCCCCGTGCGGAGGCGATCGCCCGCGCTACCGACCCGCTGCTCCTCGAAGAGGCGGAGTCCTACGACGTCGACGTCGACCTGGGAGACGGGACCCGCCTGCTCGGCACAGTCAACAGCCTCCGTGGTACCTGCCTCACCGGGATCGGGTATGGATCCCTCAGTCCCCGGCACCGGTTGAGTGCGTGGCTGCGGCTTCTCGCTTTGACCGTGACCTTCCCGAATGAGACCTGGCAGGCCGTAACGCTCGGGCTCGACCGAGACCGGACGCAATGCGCCCGCAGCACACTGCGACCTGTCAGCGCCGAAGTTGCCGGCCGGCTCATCCGCCAATACGTGGCCCTGTACCGGGACGGCTTGCGGGCGCCCATCCCGGTTTCCCCGCGCAGTTCCGAGGCGTACGCTGTGCGGCGTTCTAGTGGGACGCCACCGCAGCTTGCCCGCTCCGAAGCTGCACGACAGTGGAACGACGCGTGGAATGTGCCCGGAGAACAGTCTGACGATGCTCACATGCTGCTGTTCGGCGCTGCTGCGCCGTTCGAGGTGCTGCTGCGAGAAGCCGCAAGTGCCGAGGACTACTTTCAAGGTTGGCCCAGGGACGAGGAAGGCGACCGTTTCGGCGTGCTGAGCAGGCGCCTGTGGGGTCCGCTACTGGGATACGAAACCCGGGACACCGTATGAGCGCGCCCTCACACTTCGATGTTGAAGGACCGCTGCCCGCGGGGACGTCGGTGTTGGAGGCGAGCGCTGGAACAGGGAAGACGTACACCATCGCTCGCCTGGTTTCTCGCTACATCAGCGAAGGGCACGCTCGGATGGACGAGCTGTTGGTCGTGTCGTTCAGTGAGGCAAGTTCTCGGGAACTGCGCGACCGGGTGCGAAGCCGGCTCGTCCAGGACCGTGATGCGGCGATCGGTGTCGCGCGCGATCGGCTCGAGCAGGCACTGACCGATTTCGACGGGGCGACCGTGACGACCACGCATGGGTTCTGCTATGCGATGCTCCGTGAGCTAGGGACGGCGGTTGACCACGACACCGACGCATTGCTGGTCGAGGATCCCTCTGCGATCGCCGCGGATGTCGCCGACGACCTCTACGTGCGCAAGTGGGGGTTTTCCGGTGCCGAGAACGCAACTCTCACTCCCGGAGACTTCCGCGAACTGACGCAGCAGGTCACCCGGGATCCCGTCACCACCTTGGTGCCCCTTCCCGATGAAGACGTGCCCGCCGACGTGCAGCTGCGGGCGCGGATCGGCACTGCGGTTCGCGGGGAGGTCGCCCGACGGTTGCGCGCCGGACGCCTCCTCACCTACACCGACATGGTCACCCGCCTCGACTCTGCGCTGCACGACACGCACACCGCGGATGTCGCAGTCGGTCGCCTGCGGGCACGCTATTCGATCGTGCTGGTCGACGAGTTCCAGGACACCGACCCTGTGCAATGGCGCATCCTGCGCACCGCCTTCCATGGCCACTGCACCCTGGTCCTCGTGGGTGACCCGAAGCAGGCGATCTACGGTTTCCGGGGTGCCGATGTCCAGGCATATCTCGACGCTCGTCGCGTCGCGACCACCATCGCCACCCTGCCCGCAAACTACCGCAGTGATCCCGGCGTGCTCGATGGTCTGGCCGCCTTGTTCGCCGGCGCCGCGCTGGGGGACCCTGCCATCACCGTCCCCACAGTGTCCGCAGCCGTCGAAGGCCGCATGATCGACACCGGACCTCCGGTCCGGTTGCGGATCGTTCCTCGAGACGGCCACCCGCTGACGGGCTCCGGCGACATCAAGACCGACGCGGCCAGGACGACGATCCGTGATGATGTGGCCCGGCAGATCGTTGAGGTGCTCGGCGCCCCGCTACGGCAACGCGACGGCCTCGTACGAGAGGTCACCCCCGGGGATATCGCCGTAATCGTCCGCAGCAACGCGGAAGCGGAACAGATCCGGGACCGTCTCCGTCGCGCGGGTGTCCCCGCTGTGGTGTCCGGACGTTCCAGCGTTTTCACCACCGATGCCGCCGCCACCTGGCAACACCTGCTGGACGCACTCGAACAGCCCCACAGCACCGCTCGCGTGCGGCGTCTGGCGGTCAGCTCGCTGGTCGGATGGACGGCCACCACGTTGCTCGAGCACGTAGACACGCTCGCTCTGCACTTGCGGCAGTGGGTACCCGTCATCGTCAACAACGGTGTCGGCGCTCTGTTCGAACGGGTCCAGTCCGACATGCGAGTCCAGGAGCGGCTGCTCCGCCAGCCCGACGGGGAGCGGCTCCTGACAGACCTTCGACACCTCGCAGAAGTTCTGCACGAGGAACAGACCCGCAACGCCCTCGGCCTGGCCGGGCTCGCCTCCTGGCTGCGCCGACGACGACGCAACAACGATGACGCCGCCATTGAACGCAGCCGCCGCCTCGAAAGCGACGCCGCCGCCGTGCAAGTGCTCACCTCCCATATGAGTAAGGGGCTGGAGTTCCCCGTTGTGCTGGCTCCCTCACTCTGGGACCACCGGCCGCGGCCCCAGACATACCCGCGGTACCACGATGGTGGCGAACGGTTGCGAGACATCGGCGGGCCCTCTGGTCCCGACAACGCCGCGCACGTACAAGCGAACAAAGAGGAGGACGCGAACGAGGAGATGCGTCTCGCGTATGTCACGCTCACCAGGGCGGCCGCCCTCGCGATCGCGTGGTGGGCCCCGACTCAAAACAGCTCATCCGGTCCTCTGACCCGGATCCTGCTGCACACCGACCCGACACGCGTCGCACCGTTCTCGATCCCGATGCCTAGTGACCGCGACGTCCTTACCCAGGCAGCGGTCCGCGCTGCCCGCAGTCGCGGTGCCCTCGACGTCAGCACGATCGCAACGCAGACCCTGAGCGCGCCTCCCCAGTGGGTTGCGCCCGCCCCAGATGCGGTGGAGCTTCGTCTTGCGTCTTTCGACCGGCCCATCGATCGGGGGTGGCGTCGCACGTCCTACACGGCACTCACCCAACATCCAGCCCAAGCGCACGCCACCGAGAGACCCTTCGCTGACGATGTGGATACCGCGCTCAAGAACGACGAGCAAAACACCGCCGACACGTCGCTCCTGCCCGCGCCGACCGAGGACCCCGACGCCGCCCTGCACCAGTTCCCGTCCCCGTGGGAAACACTCTCCAGTGGAAGCGGATTCGGAACCCTCGTGCACCGAGTACTCGAGCAATACGACCCGGAGTGCGACCTCGCCGAACTGATCACGTCCGTTTCCCCCGGCTTTAGGCACACCGCGACGCTCACGGACGCACTGCAACACGCCTTGGACACGCCGCTGCATCCGCTCTTGGAGAGTTCCTGGTCCGCGATCAGCCCAAACGACCTGATGCGAGAAGTGGCATTCGAGCTTCCCCTCGCCGGAGGTGACATCCCCCGCACCACGGCCGTTACCCTCGCCGGGCTGGTCGACCTTTGGCGTCAACATGTCCCTGATGGCGTCCTGGCCGGGTACGCCGACACGCTCGCCCAACTCGCCACCGAGAACGCGGTGCACAAGCTGCGCGGCTACTTGACCGGATCGATCGACGCGCTCCTGCGCACCCGGGCGGACACAGCCACGGACGAGCAGTATGTCGTCGTCGACTACAAGACCAACCGGCTCACCCCCCGAGACGAACCGCTCACCGCCTGGCACTACCGACACGCCGCCATGGAGACAGCGATGATCGACGCCCACTACCCGCTGCAGGCCGTGCTGTACTCTGTCGCCCTGCACCGCTACCTGCGGTGGCGGCGCCCCGGCTACGACCCGGAACGGCACCTCGGCGGTGTCCTCTACTTGTTCCTCCGCGGCATCAGCGCAACGAACCCGCTCGACCACACCGGCTTCACCCCCGGCGTGTTCACGTGGAAGCCGCCCGTAGGCCTGATCACTGAGCTCTCCGACCTGCTCGCTGGAGGTGACCAGTGACATCCCCACTGCCGGCCGCGGACATCGCGCAACGGGCAACCGGCGCGCTCGCCGCGTTCAACCAGCACGGGATCCTCACCCCGGCCGATGTGCATGTGGCGTCTCGCCTCGCCACGCTCCTCCATGAAGCCGACGAAAGCGTCGTGCTCGCCCTTGCGCTCGCTGTTCGCGCCGCCCGTCACGGGTCGGTCGTCATTGACCTGTCCTCGATCGCGCAGGCGACCTCCGCGAGCGAGGACGCGGAGATATCAGATAATTCCGGCGTCCCTTGGCCTGAACCGGGTGCATGGGCAGCCTCTTGCGAGGCCAGTGTTCTCACGAGCGGGACGGAAGCCCCTCTACGCCAGCGGGGCACGCTGCTGTGGCTGGCCAAGTATGACGCGCAAGAACAACGTGTCGCCGACCAGCTCCTCACGAGGACTCGAACGCTGCCCGACGACCTCGACCTCGCTCGGTTGCGGACTGGCCTGGACCGGCTGTTCCCTGATCCTGCCGATGCTGACCAAGGCATCGCCGCGGCGATCTGTGCCCTCCCCCGGGTCTCGGTGCTCGCCGGTGGCCCCGGCACCGGAAAGACCACCGCCGTATCCCGGCTGCTCGCGCTTCTTCGCGAACAGCGCCCACAGTGGCGGATCGCGCTGGCAGCCCCCACCGGGAAAGCGGCAGCTCGGCTCGGCGAAGCTGTCACCCGATCTCTGGAAACACTCCCTGACGCGGACCAAGCCCGGCTATCCGGACTCGAAAGCACCACCTTGCATCGGCTACTCGGCTGGCGGCCCGGACCGCACTCCGGGTTCCGGCATGACCACACCAACCGGCTCCCGTATGACATCGTCGTGATCGATGAAGCCTCCATGGTGTCACTGTCCTTGATGGACCGGCTCCTGGACGCCCTACGCCCCGCCGCGCGACTCATCCTCGTCGGGGATCCCGATCAACTCGCATCAGTGGAAGCCGGTGCCGTGCTTGCCGACATCGTCGGCGACACCACGCCGGGACCACGCACCGCCCCGTTCCTTGCCGCGCTCGATGCGGTCAGCCTTAGCCACGGATCCACTCCGACGGAGCCCACTCCGGCGCATCGCCTTCGAGACGGCATCGCCCTATTGACCACCAATCACCGATTCCACGCATCCTCCGCGATCAGCGCACTGGCATCGGCAATCCGTGCCGGGCACACCGACGACACCCTCAGCATCCTGCGCGCCGGCGACGCTGGCGTCGAATTTGTGGAGCTCGACGACACCGCCCCACTCAGCGGCGAGATACTGGGCATCGTCCAAGCTGAGATAGAAGGGTGGGCCGCTGCGCTTCGCGCAGCGACGTTGAGCGGCGACCACCACGCAGCACTGCAGGCGTTGGAGGGTCACCGGCTGCTGTGCGCGCATCGCCGCGGCCCGCGCGGAGTGCATTACTGGGGCGCGCTCGCCAAACGATGGGCGACATCCGACGCGTCCGACTCACGTTCTCCGAGCCTGGACGCCCACCATCCCGGTGAGCCGCTCCTCGTGACCGCCAATGACTACGAGATCGGCCTCTTCAACGGCGACACCGGCATCGTCACCGCACCACCCGATCCCCGATCTACCGCCACACAGGCGTGGTTCGACCACAGTGGACAGCCGGTCACCGTTCCACTTGTACGTCTTGGCGCAGTACAGCCCGCGTACGCGATGACCGTGCACCGCACTCAGGGCTCTCAGTTCGGACGTGTCACCATGATCCACCCGAAGGCAACATCGAACCTCGCGACCCGTGAGACGCTGTACACCGCGGTCACCCGCGCCGTCAGCCACGTCCGAGTGATCGGATCCATCGAATCGATCACAACAGCTGTCACCACGCCCGTCACCCGAGCGACGGGCCTGCAGGCACGGTTAGCCGCTGACCGCTTCGCCTAAGCCACGTCTGCGCGCAGCGGGAACGTCCGCGAAGGCGTCCCCACGAGAGTTCTGCTTCGACCACAGTTCAACCACACTCCGTCGTTTGAGAAGTGTTGACGAAGGCTGCGATGCGTGACTCAATCACCCTTCTTGCCACAGACGACCCAGATTAGCGGGACCATTCGCGGTGATGTCGGAGGGCTCCCGTAGGGTTGAGACACGAAGGAAGGAACGGAGGTGGACACCCGCAATGACTGGAGAAACGGGACTTGAGGTGCTTGATGGCATACTCCGAGAGTCCGCTCCCACCGCAGCTCTTGAGCTTCGACGTGTGCCCCCGGCCCCAAACTTGCAGGAGCGTCTCGGCTCTGAGGCAACGGCCGACGAGTTCGATCGCGCTCGTGCTTTATCACATGAAGACGGAATTCCCTTCTGGCATTCCGTCTTCCGCCTCGGCGCCGGAACGCCCGGCGGTGTCCGTCAGCAAGTCCTAAACGCCGCACTGTATGGGCAAGCAACAGAGCACTACGCGACAGTGACCGCTGGCAGTGATTTCGTTGCACGCGCCGAACAGCTGATTGTAGAAAGCCCTGACGGGAACTACGTCGTAGCAACCTCGAGAGTGAAACACGACCGTGGCGAGCGTCATTTTCTGATGCTGGACTTCTCAGTCAAAGAACGGTGGATCGGCGCGACCCAGTCCGCGGTCGGTGCTATTCGAGCGCTCGGTACGCCGGGAACGATACTCTCCTCAGGTCGTTCATTTCACTTCATCGGCGACAACCTAGCAACGTGGGAAGACTACTCACGATTTCTCTACCGTGCTCTTCTGCTGGTCCCGCTTGTCGATGAACGGTGGATCGCTCATCAGCTTCTGGCCCGCACCGCCACGCTCAGAGTCTCCCCTAACAGCCAGGGAGATGTTCCCCGAGCAATCACCCACGTGTAACGCACAGAAAGGAGACAAACATGGAGCAAGTCGAGTTCCTGCGCACGTTCGGTAACGCGATCCGTCGACGCCGTGCGGCTGTGTTCGTTGGCGCCGGTGTCTCCATGAGCAGCGGGTTCCCCAGTTGGGATGACCTCGTTGGCCCCCTCAGAGATGCGGCAAACGTGCCCACGACCGTGCGAGACGCGACTGTTGCAGCCGAATACGCCGTTCAGGAACTCAAGATGGACGAAGTCGAAAGACTGCTTCTCAGCAAACTTGACGGGTTCCAAAGTTCGTCGAACGATGTCGTGGAAGAGCTCCTCTCCATCGACTTCGCCGAAATCTGGACGACAAACTTCGATACATTACTCGAGACGGCAGACCCTAACCTCGATCTGGTTCTTGAGGATGACGACTACGAGAACACATCGCCGCTACGCGCGCGTCGCCTCACAAAGTTGCACGGGAGCCTCGGCGAAGCGCCGGACGGCACCACGAATTGGCGTTCTCATCCCGTCATCACCCGCAGCAGCTTCGAGTCGTTTGAACGCGAGCATCCACTCAAGTGGGCAATGCTGCGCGCGCAGTTCCTGACGTCATCGTTCTTATTCCTGGGATTCAGTTTCGCTGACCCGAACGTCGGGGCCCTCCTACGCATCGTTCGCAGCCTTCCCGCAAAGATTCGCAGGCTGCCGCATTTTGCCATTATGAAGCCTCCCTCCGAGACCGACGAACGCCGCGAGTTCGCGCTCTTCTGTCGGGATCTCACGGCTGCCGGCGTGCATGTTGTAGAGATCGAGAACTACGAAGATCTTCCCGGGCTGTTGCGCAGCCTGGCTCGAAGCGCCCTCCCACCCAACGTTTTCGTATCCGGCACTGTCGACGACGACTCAGATGCAAAACGGACCTGTACCGCTACCGGCGTCATGCTGGCGGGGCTATCGGAGGATCTGGCGATCTTCTCCTTCGACGGTTCCGCGTCCCGAGCTGTCTCTAGCGCCTACAAGACCTCCCTCCGCCCCGAGGCATACAGTCCTGAGCGGATCCGCGCTTTCTACCGGAAATCGCCCACCGGCGAAGACACAATCACTGTGCCGAGATTTGGGACAGCGGTCTTCACGGAGAAGAGCCTCGAAGAGATGCGATCTGATGTGCTCTCGAGGGTGCGAGTGATGCTGTTGCTCGGAGGCAGCGGCCGGACCCAAGAAGAAGCAGAGTTGGCATTGAGCAAGGGCATACCAGTGATTCCGTTTGGCGGTTCAAATGGAGCTGCACAGGCGATTTGGGAACGTGGTCGTGTCGTGTGCGGGTTCGCGTCCGATGAGGCCGAACACCCGTGGGGCTTGCTGTCGCATCAGGAACCGTCGATTGCTGCGGGAGCAGCGAAGGAGCTTCTCGAGATGGTGCTGCCGTCCTCTTGACGGGACCACCTGAACGGGAGTTCGACGGCCGCGTTCCAGCGTTCCTCAATGGCGGGGTGATACCCCGGGTTTATACGACGAGCGACGACAACGGCTCTCGTGACAGTCCCGCCTGCCCTTCTCGTCGCGGCTGCTGCGCTCTGCAACCGGGCACCTGAGGCGTAGACGTCGTCAACGAGCAGCACTCGTCGTCCTCGAAGTGCTTCTGATCCTTCGTAGGCAATAGAGCTTGCAGACCTGTGCTCTAGCTGGTTCCTCGTACGGGTCAGCTGACCCGTGACGAGAAATCTCCCGGCCGCCGTTCGCAAGACGACCTCCTCAAGGGGATGGGGCGGAGGTCGGCGTGTCGATGGAACTACCAGAACATCGTCCACGTCCTTCAGAAGCCAGTCGTTCGCGTCGAAGAAACTAGACAGGACAAGCGTGATTGCGGCGACACACACATCCGCGGCGGAAGTTACCTCGCCATGCTCGCCATCGATATCGGGCTTGTAGTGCGTGAGCCAAGTTCGCATGACTGACTCACGAGTGTAGAGAGTGATAGGCAGAACAGGAGTAATTTCTCCGTCGAGGGCGCGTGCATTCTCCATACAGTTCTCACACATGTCGGACGATCCGTCAGGCTCATGAATGACGGCCCGGCAGATCACGCATACGAATGGCGTGTCGAGGACGAAAGGCATAACCAGAGCGCGTTCGACCTCAACCAGGGTCAGATCAACGCTGTTCGGTTCCACAAGCTGAGGCTATCGCGGTCCACGCACGATGGCAGTTGCCGCGATCGCCGAGCGGACAGTTAGGCGCCCTCGTCCGTACCGCTCGACTTCGTTTCTGGAAGCAGTGTCCAGTGCCCACGAGCTTCTCGCATCACTAGCCAGGACCGTATGGACTCAAGTGGCCCATGAACGGAGCGAGGTTCGATGGCGTCGGTTCGGGTGGGTCGGGTATCCGCACCTGATCGCGGAGGGGGTCGATGCGGTCGGCGTACTCCCGGGCCCAGCGCACCCAGGCGAGGGCGTCCGCGCGGGTGTCGCCTCAGAGATGGCTTTCGACGTGTTGTTGGAGTTGCGTGGTGTAATCGCGGATCGCGGTAGCGTCCCTCGCCCGTGCGACCTGGTCTCTGAGGATGTCTGCCCGGTGGTTGTCCGTGAGTTGCTGGATGGCGTTCTCACGCGCGGCCTCCCACTGGCGTTTGCGTTCGAGACGTTGGCGATCCTCTGCGAGCCTTCGATCTACGGCAGCGTCGTGGCGGAGTTCAAGTTCCTGGAGGATCTGGGCGACGGCGTCATCGAGGGTCCGGTCGTCGCGGTCGGTCCAAGAGTCGCCCCAGAAGGTGCCGCCCTTACTGTCGATGCGGATGCCGAGGCGGCCTGTGGGGACGTAGTCCCATTTCGGAAGCGCGTATCCCCTACCGGCGCGGGCAAGTTCGCTCTTGGTGGCCACATGCTCGACCTTCTCGGTGAGCTGATAGATGCTAAGCCGGTACTCGTCGGGTCCGAGCATGATCTTGATGTGCCCGGTGTTCTCCTCGGTGCGCTGCACGTACCCCCAGTGGTCCTTCCGCGGGGCCGGGATCGCCGCGACGGTGTACTCGCGACGTCGCGTTTCCACGACGAGCGCTTCGATGAGACGGAGAGCTCGGTTCTTCTCCGCCGCTCGGATGTCGAGGTCGTCGCGGGTGCGGAGCGCCTTGATGACGTCGGAGGGATCGCGGAGAGCGCTCGGCACCGGGACGGGGTCAAGGATGCGGGTGCGCCATTCCGGGAGCGGTCCGAGGGTGACGTGGGCGGTGCGGGTGCGGTAGTCGCTGCTGACGGTGACTTGCATGCCGTCGGGGATCTTCTTGAACCGATCCGCGGTCAGCGCGAGCTGCCGGTAGCGCTGCGCCTGGTCGTACTCGATCTCGATCCGATGGTCTTCCGCGGCGGTGAGGGCGTTCATCATCGCGTCCGTCGGTCCGACCCGTGGCGGCTTTCGCGGCTTCGCCTCCGCGTCTGCCTTCGATGCGGGAGCGGGTTTCCTGACTGTCAGTTTTGGACGGGGCGGTGACGTGTCCCCCGCGTTGTCGTCGCTGGGCGGATAGTCGCCGTGCTCAATGTAGTGAGCGCCGTTTGTCGTGAGCGTGGCCTGCCAGTTCTTGCCGTGGCCAGACACGTCGACGAGGCCGCGGTTGTGGAGGGCGCGGGCGACGATGCGGGGCCGGTAGTCGTCGTAGACACCGTCGGGTGTGCCGTCACGAATCCAGGTGAGGATCTCCAGCTGCAAGTCATTGAGAGGGATACGCGCCATGCGTCAATCCTCCGCGCCGAACATGACCTGACGGTGACGACAACCATCCAGCGCTTCCTGCTGCGGGCCGCGTGATCAGTCGTCGCGAGGCGAGGGTTTACCCTCGTCGTTGCCGTCACGATCCCGTACAGCCTGAACGAAGCCCACGAACTCTTCGGGGTGCGAGATCGGCATCAGTCGCCACTGCATCTCGCCGGTGCTGTCGTAGTCCGTGACGGCATCGTGCTTCATTCTCGTGTGGTCACGAATGAGGAGCATCTCAACGACGCGTGCGGCTCGTTCGAGGTCCTCTGCCACCCGATCCGTCGGCAGATCCTGCGGCGTGACGATTCCGCCGGTGGAGTCAAGGTCCACGTAGAAGCCGAACTGCTTCTCCTGGTTGGCGGCCTTCGCTGCGGGCGTGTCAAGACTTTTGTGTAAGCGGCTTGGTGTCGGTTTGATTACAGGTGGGGTTCGATGCGGTCGGGGTAGGCGAGGGCGAGCTGTTCGAG
>NZ_JAJJIB010000040.1:0-1647 GCF_020905435.1 Microbacterium sp. F2E
CATCTACACGCCCGGCGAGATCACCGGTCTGCTGGAAGCGGCTGGCCGGCTGCGGCGATACGAGCGTTCGCGGATCTTCCCGGTCGTGTTCGGGCTCCTCGCGGCGACGGGCATGAGAGTCGGGGAACTCCTCGCGCTCGACGCCGACGAGGTCGACCTGGACGCCGGGATCATCACGGTCAGCCGCGGCAAGTCCCGCGACCCCCGGCTCGTCCCCGTCCATGCCACGACAGCGGCGACGCTCACCGAGTATGCCGCCCGGCGCGCCGATCGCACGGCGCAGTCCGCGGCGTTCTTCATTGATCACCGCGGCAGGCGGCTGTCTCGCTGCAACACGCAGTATGCGTTCGAGCGGGCCCGCGAGGCCGCTGGCCTGACCGCGGGCGGGGCCAGGCCGCGGATGCACGATCTGCGGCACACGTTCGCGGTCACGACGCTGCTGGGCTGGTATCGCGAGGGGGCGGACGTCGCGGGCCTGCTGCCGAGGCTGTCGACCTACCTCGGCCACAGCAACCCGGCCAACACCTACTGGTATCTCACCGCCGTCCCGGAGCTGCTCGCCCACGCCGCCCGCATGCTCAACATCGCACAGCAGACGACGCGGGAGGCGCGCACATGACCGCGTTCGCTCCGCTGCTGCAGGCGTTCTTCACCGACCGGCTCATCACTCAACGCCACGCCAGCGCGAACACAATCGCCGCCTACCGCGACACGTTCAGGCTCCTGCTCGCCTACCTTCACGAGCACACCGGGACGGCACCTGCGGGCCTGGACATCGGCGATCTCGACGCGACCCGAATCGGCGGGTTCCTCAGTCATCTCGAACACGAGCGGGGCAACAGTCCCCGCACCCGCAACGCGAGGCTCGCAGCGATCCACTCACTGTTCTCCTACGCCGCACTGCGGCATCCAGAGCACGCCGACACCATCGCCCGGGTCCTCGCGATCCCCGCCGCGAGAATCCAGCGCAACCTCGTCACCTGGCTCACCGACGCCGAGACCACCGCGCTGCTGGACGCCTGCGACCAGACCACCCGCACCGGAAGACGCGACCACGCGATGTTCGCCCTCGCGATCCAGACCGGGCTGCGTGTCAGCGAGCTGACCGGGCTGAACCTCGCCGACATCCGCACCGGGACCGGCGCGCACGTCCACTGCCTCGGCAAGGGCCGTAAGGAACGCGCCACCCCGCTGCTGCCCGACACCATCGCGATCATGAACGCCTGGATCACCGAACGCGCCACCCCCGGCACGGAGCCGCTGTTCGCGACGACCACAGGCCGGCGCCTGAGCCGCGACGCGGTCGAAGCCAGGCTCCGCCACACCACCGCCGGAGCGGCCAAGTCCTGCCCGTCACTGACGGGCAAGAACGTCACCGTCCACACGCTGCGTCACACCGCAGCGATGCGGCTGCTGCACGCGGGCGTCGACGCGACCGTGATCGCGCTCTGGCTCGGGCACGAGAACGTCGCCACGACCAGCATCTACATCCACGCCGACATGACCATCAAGGAGCAAGCGATCGCGAAGACCACACCGGTCGGCACCAGCCCCAGCCCGCGCTACCAGCCCAGCGACACGCTCCTGGCGTTCCTCGACCGGCTCTGATTATGCCGACAACCGCAGCCCGCCCACCGCCGCTGACCA
>NZ_JAJJIB010000041.1:0-1486 GCF_020905435.1 Microbacterium sp. F2E
TAGACGCTATGAGTGGTTGAGCCTGAGGCCTCCGCTCGCGTAGACCGTGGGTTGCGAGCCGGTCTTCCGGCTTCGCCTATCCACATACGTGAGGGAGGCCCCAGTTGATATCTGAGCGTACGAGTGTCGGGCTGGATGTGCACGCGCGGAGCGTGGTCGCGGCCGCGATCGATGAGCGAACCGGGGAGCTCGTGCAGCGACGCATGGGCTCCAGCACCGAGGAGATCGTCGCATGGGTGACGGGTCTGCCGGGCCCGGTCGCGGCGACGTACGAGGCCGGTCCGACCGGGTTCGGCCTCGCCCGCGCGTTGACGGCGGCGGGGGTGCGGTGCGTGGTCGCGGCGCCGTCGAAGCTGCAGCGCCCGGTCGGTGACCGGGTGAAGACCGACGCGCGCGACGCGGTCCATCTGGCCCGCCTGTTGCGTCTCGGGGAGATCGTTGAGGTGGTCGTCCCGAGCGTCGAGTCCGAAGCGGCCAGGGATCTGGTGCGCGCCCGCGAGGATGCCCGCGGCGATCTGATGTCCGCCCGGCACCGGGTCAGCAAGCTGTTGCTGCGGCAAGGCATCCAGTACACGGGCGGAAAGGCCTGGACCGTCGCGCACGACGGGTGGCTGCGATCGCAGTGGTTCGAGCTGGTCGGTCTGCAGGCCGCGTTCGACGCCGCCTACGAAGCGATGATCCAGGCCGTAGATCGACGCGACAGACTCGACGCGGCGATCACCCGTATGGCCGCGGACAGCGAGTTCACCGACGTCGTGAACCGGCTCTGCTGCCTGCGGGGCGTGTCGACGCTGACCGGGTTCGGTCTCGCGGTCGAGATCGGCGACTGGACCCGCCTGGACGGGCACCGCATCGGCGCTTATGTCGGCCTGACCCCGTCGGAGTCTTCGTCCGGGGCGTCACGGGCACTGGGCGGGATCACCAAGACCGGCAACGGTCACGCCCGCCGGCTGCTGATCGAAGCGGCCTGGCACCACCGCCCCGCCTACCGGCCCACGTCGCCGATCATGCGCGCCAGATGGGACCGTGCCAGCGCGGCGGCCCGGGCGCGAGGGCATGCCGGCAACCAGCGGCTCCACGACCGTTGGGTCGGGTTCCAGGTCCGGAAGAAGCGCAGCGTCGTCGCCAACGCCGCGATCGCCCGCGAGCTCGCCGGCTGGTGCTGGTCCCTGGCTGTCATGACCTGACCCGTGGTCCTCCAGCTTCCGGTCGTCGACGGTGGTGACGGCAGCGTCCGGGCGACTCGCGACACGCCCTATGAGCACCCCGCCCAGCGGGTCACGCTCGATCTCTAGACTCGCGTGAACGCCCCGCCGAACAAACCGTCATGCGGTATCCAACCCGCGCATATCAGAGTGACAACGCGTCGAACACGACACGCGCGCCACCACCGGACACGACCGGAACGAGCGGACGCCGAAGCCGACGGGCACGGCGTCCGCTCACCCCTGCACACTTGACAAACCCACGCCCATATCAGGGCGTG
>NZ_JAJJIB010000042.1:0-1463 GCF_020905435.1 Microbacterium sp. F2E
GCTACGAGAACACCTACGCGGCCGCGAGATCAGCTACCCTCACGGAAGCGGCATAACCGAAATGACACCGTGTCCACGATCCGGGGTCAAGGCCCGTTCGCGAGTAGGTATCAGGACCTCACACAAGGGAAGCATCCGTGAATAGATTCAGTCGAATGGGCCTCGTCGTTGCTATTAGCGGACTGCTCCTCGCAACCGCGTCACCAGCAAACGCCGCCTGTGGTGCAGCGTCAGGGACAACGACGGCACCCCTAACCGCATCAGCATCAGTGTCGACTACTGACGGTGCATCTCCTATGGTGCTCACCTGGAAGGTCTTCGAAACGAACATCGGTTCCTCTCTCAAGTGCCAGTCGCTGATGGCAAAGATGAAGCAGACGTGGCCATCGACAACTCGGTGGAAGTGCGCGTCGTACACGATCCAGATGTGCCCGCAGCCTGTCACGCGTTGGCAACTGTGGTACGCCGACAACAACATCTGATTGCCGGAGCTGTGACCAGTCCCGCAAGTGTCGCCACCTTCTTTCATCAAGCAACAGACGGGACATGGCCCTCGAGTTTGAACGCAGGAATTAATACACTCCAAAGATTAGGCGTGACTGCAGGTAGCGGGTCACTCGCCGACGATGGAGTAAGCCTTCTCGGCGAGATCGAGGTTCCAGGGCTCCAACTCAGTGGATCATGGGCGTTCTCAGCTGATGAGGGATTCGAATTGCATTTCTTCCCTGAACTGAGCAGCCTCGACACGGGATTCCAGGATCTGACGCAAGCGCTATCGACGACGTTCGGCACCCCGTCCGTCAATGGTGACGCCTATGACCTATCGTGGGAGCGCAATGGCATCCTCATCTCGTGGCGAATATATGGGATCGATTCCGAACATCCCATGGCCATGCTGTCGATGGAAGCGGCCTCGGTAGCCGAGGCGCATTGACTCGTAGGTCGGTGCTCAGCAACCACGATGTTGACCGGTCGCCCGACGGTTCGGATGCAGTCCCAGACGTATCTCGCTACGGTCGACGTCTCCATCTCGGCAAATCAATACATCGACCCGAACGCCGCCAGAATCCGGATCGGCGAACTCGGCAAGGTGTGGCTTGAAGATCAGGCAGCGGTCATGAAGCCGTCGTCTTTCCACTCACTCGAGTCCTCATGGCGCATACACGTGGAGCCCGCGTGGGGCAAGGTACAGGTGGCGGCCGTCCGCTTCAGCGACGTCCGCGCATGGGCCACGGAACTCGCAGCGCAGCGTAGCGCTACGACAACGATTCGGTCCTACGGCATTCTGGCCGGCATCTTGGATGTCGCGGTGAAGGACCGGCGAATCGCCGAGAACCCCGCGCGTGGCGTAAAGCTCCCACGTAAAGCGGCTCTGCGCATTCTGGGTGGGGTGAGGCGCTCGGGCGTGGCGTGACGGGGTGAGGTGGGTCGAGGCCCGGAGGATCGGTAGCGACCAAGCAACC
>NZ_JAJJIB010000043.1:0-1409 GCF_020905435.1 Microbacterium sp. F2E
GGTGACGTCCCGCTGTGTGGTGGAGAATCTCGACATCGTGCGGGATCAGCTGTGTTGATTATGCCGCGTTGAGTTCCGGGATGGCCACCTCCTCGTCGTGGGTGTTGAGGAGCTTCATGGAGTGCTCGCTGAAGTAGCGGCGGCCAGCACCGTCCCACTCGTCGTGTTGCTCGATAAGAACGTGCCCGGCCAGGCGCAGGAGCGCGGCGGGGTTGGGGAAAGTGCCAACGACGTCGGTGCGTCGTTTGATCTCCCTGTTGACACGCTCGAGCGGGTTCGTGGACCAGATCTGTCGCCAGTGCTGCTGCGGGAATCCGCAGAACGCGAGGATGTCATCCTTCGCGTCTTCGAGCATGTCCGCGATCTTCGGATGCGATCGGGTCAGCATCCGCACCACCTCATGGAACTGGGCGAACACGTGCTCCGTGTCGGGCTGGGCGAAGATCGTGCGGATGATGGAGGCGACCATCGGTCCCGACGCTTTCGGGACGTTCGAGAGGACGTTGCGCATGAAGTGGACACGGCAGCGTTGCCAGGCGGTGCCGGCAAAGACGGTCTCGATCGCGGAGATCAACCCGGTGTGCGCATCGCTGATGACGAGCTTCACCCCGCCCAGACCTCTGGCTTTGAGCGAGCGGAGGAAGCTGGTCCAGAACGGCTGCGACTCGGCCTCCCCGACCTCGAACCCGAGGACCTCGCGGCGTCCGTCGGCGGCGACGCCAATCGCGACGACGACCGCTTGGGAGACGACCCTCCGGCCGACTCTGGCTTTGCAGTAGGTCGCGTCGAGAAACACATACGGATACGTCGTGTCCGCGAGGGGCCGGTCGCGGAACGCGGCGACATCCTCATCGAGGTTCGCGCAGATCCGGGAGACCTCGGACTTGGAGATCCCGGTATCCGCGCCG
Organism: Microbacterium sp. F2E; assembly: GCF_020905435.1. NCBI lineage: Bacteria > Bacillati > Actinomycetota > Actinomycetes > Micrococcales > Microbacteriaceae > Microbacterium > Microbacterium sp. F2E. The sequence goes on from NZ_JAJJIB010000043.1 coordinate 909, forward strand.
AGCGCTTTCACCAGGTCGTCGACTTTGCGCGTGGAGACGCCGTGGACATAGGCCTCCATCACCACCGCGAACAGTGCCTGATCGACACGGCGGCGCCGTTCCAACAACGACGGGAAGAACGACCCCTGCCGCAGCTTCGGGAGGCGCAGTTCAAGGTCTCCGGCTGTCGTGGTCAGGGTGCGAGGACGGGTGCCGTTGCGTTGCGTCACACGCTCCGGGGACCGTTCGAACGGGGCTGCGCCGATGAACGCGGCAGCCTCCGCATCGATCAGCTCCTGATACAGCGTTTCGGTCGCCACCCGGATCCGGTCGGTGACATCGGTGAGTTTCAGTTCCCCGAGCAGCTCGAGGAGGGCAGACTGGTCTAGAGCCATCGTGCTTTGTGTCTTCCTGTGAGAGAACTTTCATCGGTACTTCTCACTGACCATCGCACGATGGCTCACCCACGTCTACGACGCAGACAACCCTGCCGAATCCTCCACCACTCCAGGGGACGTCATC
>NZ_JAJJIB010000044.1:0-1273 GCF_020905435.1 Microbacterium sp. F2E
TGGGGTGTGACACTTCTTGTAGACGGTCGTTACCAGGAAGGAACGACAGGCAGAGATGTCTACGAATCGCAGGAAGTTCACTGAGGAGTTCAAGGCCGACGCGGTCCAGCTCGTCGTGCAGGGCGGCCGCCCGATCGCGCAGGTCGCGCGGGAGTTGGAGATCAACGAGAGCTCGCTCGGGTACTGGGTGAAGGCGTATCGGGCCCAGCACCCCGACCCGGAGACGGCGCCGCCACCGGTGGAGGCCGCGCGGATCGCACGGTTGGAAGCGGAGAACCGGCGGCTCGCGGAGGAGAACGCGTTCTTGAAAAAAGCCGCGGCCTTCTTCGCGAAGGAGCAGCGGTGAGCGAGAAGTTCACGCTGATGCACGCGGAGAAGGCCACCTTCACGATCGAGCTGATGGCGCGCCTGCTCAGCGTCTCACGCGCCGGCTACTACGCGTGGGCGAAGCGGCGGGACACGATCCCGCCGACCACGGCGCGGAGGGTGTGGCTGTCTGGTGTGATCACGCAGATCCACGACGACTCGCACGGGGTGAACGGGTTCCGGCGGGTGCTCGCCGAATTGTCTCGCCGCGGGATCGCCGCGTCGGAGGGTCTGGTCCGCAAGATCATGCGGGAGGCGGGGATCTTCGGGATCCAGCCCCGCTCCAAGAAGCGCACCACGATCCCCGCCGACGACGTGGTGACCCGCCCCGATCTGCTCAAGCGGGACTTCACCGCCGACCGGCCCGGGGTCCGCTTCGTCGGCGACATCACCTACCTGCGCACCGGGGAAGGGTGGCTGTATCTGGCGACGGTGATCGACCTGTTCAACCGTGAGGTCGTGGGCTGGTCGATGGCTGAGCACATGCGCACCGAGCTGATCGGCGACGCCCTCACGATGGCCCATACCCACGGGCGCATCGAGTCGGGCGCTCTGTTCCACTCGGACCGCGGAAGCCAGTACACCTCTGACGAGTACGCCAAGCTCGCGGGCCGTTTCGGGGTGCGGTTGTCGGTGGGAAGGACCGGGGTGTGCTGGGACAACTCGGTCGCCGAATCGTGGTTCTCGATGCTCAAGAACGAGATGTACTACCGGCAGTCCTTCGCGACCCGGCGGCGAGCGAGATTCGCCGTGATGCAGTACATAGAGGTGTTCTACAACCGCCGCCGGCTGCACTCCACCCTCGGCTACCGCACCCCCGCCGAGACCCGGGCCGCCTACTACGCCCAGACCGCAACCGCGGCCTGAAATCCACAAAGAGATCGTCTACGAAGCTTGACACAGCCCA
>NZ_JAJJIB010000045.1:0-1230 GCF_020905435.1 Microbacterium sp. F2E
CCGCGGCGGCGACCATCTGCTCGCCGAGGGTGTGCCGCAGCCGGTGCGCCCCGAACCTCGCCAGGCTCGCCCGGTCGCAGGCGCGTTCGACGATCCCGCCGACCGCTTCCCGTGTCAAGGGACGAAGCGGCGCGCGGTCGGCGGCGAACACCTCCCGGAACCCGACTCCGGCAGGGCGCGCCTCTTGCAGGTAGGCGACGACCGCTTCACCGACCTCGGCGGGCAGCGGGAGCCGCTCGTCACGATTGCCCTTGCCCCGCACGAGAATCTCGCCACGGCGCCAGTCGAGGTCGTCCAGTCGGAGCCGGGCGACCTCGATCGCACGCAGCCCGAGGTGGGCCAGGAGCAAGAGCACCGCGTGGTCGCGCAGTCCCGCGCTGGTGTCACGGTCGCAAGAGACCAAGAGTGCAGCCACCTCGTCGCGACTCGCGCCGACGGGAAGGCGGGAGGGTTGCGGGGAACGGATCACCAGCGTCGCCGCCGAAAGGTCGTGACTGGTCACACCGGTGATGAAGAAGAACCTCAGCAGCGCCCGGAGCGTGTATCCGAACGCCTTCACCGACACCGGGCGACGGGTGACGCCCTCGTCCAATAGCGCCCGCGTCACCTCCGCCGCGGTCAACGCGACCGCTCCTTCTGGCGGGGCATACCCGGCGAGGAACCTGCGCGCCCGGGCCACGTTTGCCGCGATCGTGGACGCCGCCAGGTGACGCTCAACGCGCAGATACCCCTCAAACCCGACCAACTCCACCGGATCGGTAGCCGTCGGCGCGATGGTCGCCGCGGCCGGGATCACGCCCTCGTAGGCGAGCCATTCCAGCGTCGGGCCAAGCGCCTTTCGCGAGAACAGGCCCGTGTGGGTGCGGCGCCGCTCAGCGAGGAACACCTCGACCTGCCCCGCCGTCAACTCGCCCACCGCGATGCCCTGCGCCTGCAGCCACCGGGACAGATGGGCCAGCAGCCGCAACTGGTTCATCAGCGACTTCCGCGTGAACCCCCGCCGGACAAGCTCGTCCTCGAACCGGCGGGCTATGTCTTCCAGTGGACCGGCGATGAGCACACCGCGTCCCTCGATCTCGATCCTGACCATGAACTGCTCTCCTGTCTCCTCAAGTTGAGAAGACCAGCCGATCAGGATCACACGATTATGCCGACAACCGCAGCCCGCCCACCGCCGCTGACCAGGACCGCCCGAGCATCATCGGCATAACCGCGAGCACGGCATAACAG
>NZ_JAJJIB010000046.1:0-1183 GCF_020905435.1 Microbacterium sp. F2E
CGGCCGGGGCGTCGGTCTCCAGATACCGTGCCCACAACACCTTCAACGGCGGCTTCTTCCGCCCCAGCCGGGCTGCGACGACCCGCTCGATATCGGGCTCTGCGCATTCTAGGTGGGGGTGAGGGGGTCAAGTCCGCCGGCGATCAGGAGCATGCGGACTCTTCTATGTGTGTCAAGTCGGCGTTACGGCACGGTTCAGTTGACGATAGATCCGTCGGGCGAGGTAGCGCTTGAGGCAGCGGCGGATCTCCTTGTTGGTGCGGCCTTCGGTGCGGCGTCGTTCGACGTAGGCGCGGGTGGCGGGGTCGCAGCGCATGCGGGTGACGACGGCCATGTGCAGGGCTCGGTTCAGCCGCCTGTCACCGCCACGGTTGAGACGGTGTCGGGCGGTGTTTCCGGAAGAGGCGGGGATGGGGTTGACACCGGCGAGAGACGCGAACGCGGCCTCGGAGCGGAGCCGACCGACGTGTGACCAGGCGGTCATCGTGATCGCGGCCGTCACGACACCGATGCCAGGCTCGTCAAGCAGTGTCGCCGCTGGAGTGGCATGAACGAGCGCTTCCATTCGTAACCTGTTCTCGGCGAGTTCGTCATTGAGGGCGGTCACTCGTTTGGCGAGACGGATGGCTTCGGCGCGGGCCGTAGCGGCAGCGACTGTTTCGGCCCGGGCACGCCACCGGGTGATCTCGGTGACCTGAGTGCTGGTCAGTGGTCGGCGGGCGTCGATGCCGAGGTTGACAGTCCGCAGCAGCGCGGTGAGCGCGTTGATGGTGCCGGTGCGTTCGGTGGTCATGTGTTCTCGGGCGGTGACGAGCACGCGCAGGGCGGCGCGTTCACCGTCGTCGTCGCGTGGGCTCCTCAGGTGCGTGATCTCCAGCGGCAGCGCAGCTGCTGCGATTCGGCGGGCATCAAGCGGGTCGGACTTGCCCACCCCTCGGTTCGTGCGCGCATTCATCCGGGGTGCTTCAGCGACCTGGTAGCCGGTCTGCGCGACCGTCTGCGCGAGTCGCGCCCCGTAGGAGCCGATCCCCTCGATGACCCACAGGACGTCCAGGTCCGCGCCGGTGCGCCGCCCGGCCCAGTCGATTGCGCGTTGAAGACCCGCGTGAGTGGTCGGGAACTGTGCAGTGTCGACCAGTTCTCCCAACGGTGCAGCGAGGATCGCCAGGGTATGCGTCTTCGC
>NZ_JAJJIB010000047.1:0-1076 GCF_020905435.1 Microbacterium sp. F2E
CTAGTGTCGTACGCCAGTAATTCGTTGTCTATCTCTTAGAATGGGGTATGGCACGAGTTGGGCGTCCGAAAGCTGATCTGGTCCTGAGTGACGAGGAGCGTGTGCAGCTGGTCCGCTGGGCTCGGCGGCGGAAGTCGTCGCAGGCTCTGGCGTTGCGCTCGCGGATCGTTCTGGAGAGCGCGACGGGCGCCGCGAACACGGTGGTGGCCGAGCGGCTCGGGGTCAGCCGCCCCACGGTCGGCAAATGGAGAGCGCGATTCCTGGAGCATCGCCTGGACGGGCTCGTGGATGATCCGCGGCCCGGCCGGCCTGCGACGGTGACCGCCGAGCAGGTGGAGGACGTGGTCGTGGCGACGCTGGAATCCACGCCTGCCAACGCGACGCATTGGTCCCGGTCGAAAATGGCAGAGCGCAGCGGGCTGTCCGCGTCGACGATCGGGAGGATCTGGAAGGCATTCGGTCTCAAGCCCCACCGTGCGGACGGGTTCAAGCTGTCCAACGATCCGCTGTTCGTGGAGAAGGTCTACGACATCGTCGGCCTTTACCTGGACCCACCAGAGTCTGCGGTCGTGCTCAGCGTGGACGAGAAGTCCCAGGTGCAGGCGCTGTCCCGCTCGCAGCCGGCGTTCCCGATGATGCCGGGCATGCCCGAGAAGCGCACCCATGACTACTTCCGGCACGGCACCACGAGCCTGTTCGCGGCGATGAACATCGCTGACGGCACGGTGATCGCGTCCACCCATCGGCGGCACCGGGCAGCGGAGTTCAAGAAGTTCCTGGCCAAGATCGATCAGAACGTGCCGGAGCATCTGGACGTGCATGTGATCTGCGACAACTACGGCACCCACAAGCACCCGACCGTGAATACCTGGCTGGCAGCCCACCCACGATTTCACATGCACTTCACCCCGACATACTCGTCCTGGATCAACCAGGTCGAGCGGCTGTTCGCCGAGGTCACCCGCGACCTGCTGCAACGCTCCGACCACCGATCCGTGCAAGCGCTCGAGAGGGACCTCCGAGAGTGGGTCAAGGCATGGAACGAGAACCCGAAGCCCTTCATCTGGACCAAGACC
>NZ_JAJJIB010000048.1:0-1037 GCF_020905435.1 Microbacterium sp. F2E
GCGTAGGCCTTCGAGGCGTAGACGCTGCCGTGGTCGCTGTGGAAGATCGCGCCGGCCAGCGTCCCGCGGTCACGGGCCGCAGCGCGCAGGGCGTCTTCGACGAGCCCTACGCGCATGTGGTCGGCGACCTGCCAACCCGCGAGCTTCCGGGAGCCGAGGTCGATGCACGTCGCGAGATACAGGTTCGACCCGTCTGCGATCGGGAGGTAGGTGATATCGCCGACATACCGGCGGTTCGGCTCCCCGATCGAGAAGTCCCGGCCGATCAGGTCGGGGAACTTCCTCCCGGACGGGTCCGGGATCGTGGTCTTCACCCGGCGTCGCAGCCGGATCCCCACCAGCTGGTGTTCCCGCATCACGCGGGCGACGCGCTTGTGATTCACCCGCCCGGCGGCGGTGGTGACGCCGTCGTTGAGGTCGGCGGTGATCCGGGGTGCCCCGTAGGCGCGGTCGCCGCCCTGCGCGGGGTCCTGCAGCACACGGATTCGCGCCGCCAGCGCGGCGTCTGCGGCGGCCCTCGCGGCCCGTCCCGGGGCCGCCGCCAGCCAGGCGTAGAACGACGACCTCGCGATCTGAATGATCTCGCACAACCGCTTCACGCCGTAGGCGTCCTTGTGGTCCTCAACGAACTGGAAGCGGTTCACCAGTTCGTCTCCCCGGCGAAATACTTCGCCGCCTGACGGAGGATGTCCCGCTCCATCTCGAGCCTCAGCTTCTCCGCCTTCGACGCCGCCAGTTCCGCCTCCAGCCGCACGATCCTCGCCGCCTGCGACTCCGACCGCCCCGACGTGGGCGGCGACATGGTGCCGGCGGTCGTCGTGCCCGAACCGTGCTTCTCGACCCACTCCCGCAGCGCACCGCGGGAGATCCCGAGGTCCGCCGCGATGCCCTTCAACGTCGCACCCGGCGTCGACTCGTACAAGTCCACCGCCCGCTGCCGGAACTCGTCCGTGTAGTTCTTCCTAGCCATCCCTTGAATTCTCGCTTCCCCAGCAACGTGCTGGAATCAGCGTGCCCAAGATCAGGGGTCAAGCGCC
>NZ_JAJJIB010000049.1:0-972 GCF_020905435.1 Microbacterium sp. F2E
GGAGACGAACTGGTGAACCGCTTCCAGTTCGTCGAGGACCACAAGGACGCCTACGGCGTGAAGCGGTTGTGTGAGGTCATCGAGATCGCGAGGTCGTCGTTCTACGCGTGGCTGGCCGCAGCCCCGGGACGGGCCGCGCGAGCCGCGGACGACGCCCGGTTGGCGGCACGGATCCGGGTGCTGCAGGACCCCGCGCAGGGTGGTGACCGCGCCTACGGGGCACCGAGGATCACTGCCGACCTCAACGACGGCGTCCCCGCCGCCGGGCGGGTGAATCATAAGCGGGTCGCTCGGGTGATGCGGGAACACGCGCTCGCGGGGATCCGACTGCGCCGCCGGGTGAAGACCACGATCCCGGACCAGTCCGGACGGAAGTTCCTCGACCTGATCGGGCGGGACTTCAGCACCGGGGAGCCGAACCGCAGGTATGTCGGCGATATCACCTACCTCCCCATCGCGGACGGCAGCAACCTGTATCTGGCGACCTGCATCGACCTCGGGTCGCGCAAGCTCGCCGGCTGGCAGGTCGCCGACCACATGCGCACCGAACTCGTCGAAGGCGCTCTCCGCGGCGCGCAGCGCGACCGCGGATCGCTGGCCGGCGCAGTGTTCCACAGCGACCACGGCTCGGTCTACGCGTCGAAAGCCTACGCAGCACTCTGCGAGCAGCTCAAGGTGACCCAGTCCATGGGCGCGGTGGGCACGAGCGCCGACAACTCGCTGGCCGAGAGCTTCAACGCCGCGCTCAAACGCGAGCTCCTCCAAGGCGCGTCGGCGTTCCCCGATCAAGCCACCGCCTACCGGGCCGTGTTCCGGTGGACGAACCGATACAACACGCGCCGACGCCACTCCGCGATCGGCCAGATCACCCCGAACAGCTACGAGAACACCTACGCGGCCGCGAGATCAGCTACCCTCACGGAAGCGGCATAACCGAAATGACACCGTGTCCACGATCCGGGGTCAAGGCCC